>JAEZNF010000275.1 GCA_023441845.1 Bacillota bacterium
GATTACATGGACCCTACAAGCATAAAAAAACTGGCTTTATGCCTCCTTGTATCAATAGCATCTGCATTCTTCACAAGTGCCTGTTCGCAGCTCCGGCAGGAAAAGCCTGAGGTTACCGGAAACAAAACTCTGGAGGAAAGGCTTGTGGACTTAATAGAAGGGCAAAACAAAAGTCCCGAAATAAAAAAGGCTGAGATATACAAAATAAAACCCTATGAATCAGGGTACCTTGTGCTGGCGGAGCATGTCGGCAAAACCCCTGTTCCGGTTCTCTATAAAATAAAGGCAGCTCAAAACAGCCTTGAAATAACTCATACCACTGGAGGTGAACCTGCCAAAGGTATGGACTTCTCGGTAAACAGACTTGTTGACCGGGAGCATACCATTCTTTTCGGAAGTCTGAGCGGTTCTTCGGTTAAGTCAGGAGAATATGCCAAAATGTTCTTCAAGCTGGATAAGGAAAAAACGATTGAGGAAAACATAAAAGGTGCAAAAGGCTATATTATTATTCTCGACAGCGTACACAAGGTCACAAATGCTGCACTGCTGGATTCTGCCGGCGAAGCACTAGACAGCCTTTCTAAGCTTGGGAAAGCAGAAGACTCTCTTTATGAGACGGCATTTGGGGTATATGATAAAAACAGTGCTCCTCTAGCCACTGATACATATATGGTAATAGCAAATGATTACGGCACAGTAAGAATTTATGACAGTTTACTGGTAAACGACCTGAAAAAGGCCTTGGCTGACGAAAATAACGTATACCATACCGGCGCAGCTTGCGAGTTTGAAAACAGGGTGAGAATTATCACGGACGGAAAGACCGTAAGGGAGTTTGGAATAACACAAGACAGTTGCAATACAGCTTTAGTGGGCAGTGAGAAGTTTATTGTCCTGCCAGGTGATGTAATTTCCAGACTGGAAAAACATATGAAAGATAACAATAATACTCTTAAGGTAATAAAGAAGCACCAGACAGATGAGCAGAAAAACAGTGAAACCAAACCGAAAAATTACAGGCCCATAAGCGACATTATTTCAAAGGCTACAACGGTTGAGGGTATTACCATAAAAGGTACTTATATCATAGACCCCATGCATAACACCAAGGAAAGAGTTATAGTAAATATAGAAGATGAGGCAACTATCCAGGAAATATTCAACTATATGAAAAAGCTTAAGTTTACCAAGCTGAGTAATGATGAAGAAAGCAGCTGGGAGACTGTAAGAGGTGTAAGAAGCGATAATCTCAATTATGTATGGGTATATCTCAAAGCAAAAGACCCCAATCACAGTGCATGTTTAATAGACTTCTCCGGAAGTGTTTCAAATGAAAGGATGTTCATGTCGTATATAAGAGACGCAAGAGGCGGCGGCAAAATCGGAGGGGTATACAATTCGGAGGGAAACGAACTTTTCAAATACCTGGAAGAAAGGTTTTTTAAGGATCGGGAGATTACCCCCTGATCCCCTGACTCACTTTTAAGGCATTTTAGCAGGTTTAAACCAACCTCAATATGCAACAAAACATGCCTACACCTTTGATGGGAGTTTGGGAACATATTAACATTTATGGCTACATGCTATGGACCATGGTACTGGCTATTATGCTATTGCGCCAGAAAAAGGGGTATTGATCAACGTAATTATGTTTTGACGTCATTTCAAGCAACAAAGTAAAACGCCCTGGGACCGTTAACAAACCAGATCGTTCAAAACATTAATTCACCAAACTTATAAAAAACCACTTCAAAAGTCGTTATGTAGAAAGCATTTCTGTAAACAAAACTTAACCAATATTACTTGCCCAAGAGGGATTTACATAAAATCCAAATACACAAAATTATTTACACTCTATCTAAAATTTAGTACGTTGTAGAATTAGTATTTGTTGATTAGTTCTGTGTAACTTTTATTGAATAATCTCCGGTACCTGTTGTTGATGAATGCTTTACTTTAATATAGTAGTCAACAAGTGAAGAAGCATCATTGACAAAATTGATTTTAAAATTACCATTAGAGCCGCTCTTTGGATAATATTCTGAATCCGGACTGACTTTATAAACAATTCTATTTTCGGCAAGCTTTACACTGAATATGTACAGACACGTTTCTGAGGATATGAAAAAGGATGCCGTAAAGAAGGTCGGCGCATTCTTAGAGCAGTGCGTGGATAAGAATTCGGGCAAGGAGGATTGATAACCGACAAGATAAATTCATCTTATGCAAAGGGCAACCGGAGGCTGCATCCCTTCGGATTTTATAGGGCCAAATACTACTCATGGCCTTTATAACCTATATACCACGCACTGGATGAGATTATCGAGGATATCGCGAGGGATTACGGCGGTTACAGGCTGAACCACCACAGGTTCCTTTTTGCTTCTGGAGTCAACTTTTTTGATGCTTGACGTAAAACTTGAATACCTTCAGGAAATTCTTCTTCTAATTCGTCAACTACTCCTACTTTTGTTTCGATTGATGAACTGGAAATAATGCGAATAAATGGATGCAATAAATATAGTTAAGGATATTATTCATTATAACTTTTGTAAAAGTATTATTTTTATATCACGTTCTAGATATGGTAGGCTTATGCAGTCTACCATATCTTTTGGCTCACCCGACATGGGCAATAACTTGGCAGTGAAACAGTGAAAGTCCCACCCATTGCCCGGAATTTTTTCATCAAGAGATTTTACCGCTTCCAATCATAAAAGAAACATTTTCCGAATATTTAGCAGATGTTTATTTTTATCTAAAACAGTTTTTCAACTAGATGCGGTATTTTATCTGCAGCAGTTTTTATTGCGTTTTGACGTTCTTCTTCTGTCGCCCCCGTGCCGTCTACCAACAGTTCGTCAAAGGTATTGATACCAATAAATTTCATGATATCGTGAACATAGTTTAACCCTTTGGAAAGAGCCGGTTTTAGTAACCATGGAATTTTGGCACCGGAAGACTGAACATAAACAAATATTCTTTGCTTATCATCCATAAGGCCATGTGGCTTGTTGTTTTCAAAAGCAATTGTTTTTCCGGCCTGGATAATACAATCCAAATATTCCTTCACAGGAGCCGGAAATGATAAGCTCCACATTGGAGCTGCCAGAACATAAATATCGGCTTCCTTAAACTGGTCACAGAGATATTCAACTTTAGCAACCTCTTTTTGTTCCTCTGCACTTAGCTTATTTCTGGACTGTGAACTAACAATTGCGCTTCTGCTTTCAAAATAGCAGCCTTTTAACTGAGGAATATGTTCTTCATACAGATTTAATTCCTCCAGTTCCACATCTGGTACTTTTTCCAGGATTGCATTGACTAATCTTCTGCTTACCGTCCTACTTGAGGACTGTTCTTCGGCTTTTGAGTTTGCAATAATATAAAGTAGTTTTTTCATACATTTCACCTTCAGTACATTATTTTCGATACTAAAACTATTATGTATCTTTTCAACACACGTTATTCTTTTTTTCGTCGGTCGATAGACTCTACAGTGATACGTGAGCGGCATATTTCATCGGCAACTTTCCTAATCTGCTCCAACGAGGTTGCCAGCAAAAAACTATATTTCTATTAGAGGTGCTTACTTTGAAGAAAGGAAGAAAAATATATTCATTTCCCAAGTTGTTAAAAAGCATTTTTATCATAATTGGAGAATATTTCTTTTGAATTTCTGGAATTTATTATATACACCAAATCTACTTTCTCTATTATAAAAAACCACTCATAGCTATAAGCCAGTTTACCTGCAAAAAGAAACCTCTTTCAAGAGTTTTTCTTATGGCCTCCAAGAACAGATACCTGTTTCGGTAACAAGTTCAAACGGTGTTACATGCAACAG
>JAEZNF010000305.1 GCA_023441845.1 Bacillota bacterium
CATCTGCGCCCATAGCGGGAAAGTTAATGGAAAAGTATCTTAAAGGCGTTAAAAGATAATTAAAAGATAATTATTTGAAAGGATTGGCGTAAAAATGTCAAAGGTTGCAGTTATAAAATGTGAAAGCTATGATTATGAGAAAGTCCGTGAGGCTGTCAGGAGAGGAATTGAGCTTATAGGAGGACCGCTTGATTTTGTTAAGCCTGGAGAAAAGATATTGTTAAAACCGAATCTGCTGTCGGCTGATCCGCCTGAAAGATGTGTTACAACGCACCCGGCGGTTTTTAAGGCTGTGGCTGAGGTCTTCAAGGAAGCAGGAGCAAACCTTACATATGGGGATTCACCCGGGTTTCACACTCCGGCAGCGGCAGCCAAAAAATCCGGTATTGCAGGTGCTGCTGATGAATTGGGAATTAAGTTTGCAGACTTCCAAAACGGCGAAGAAATCACTTTCCATGAAGGAATCCAGAATAAAAGGTTCGTGATTGCAAAGGGCGTACTTGAGGCTGAAGGACTCATCAGCTTACCCAAGCTTAAGCCCCATGGGATGGCGCGTATGACAGGATGTATAAAAAACCAGTTCGGCTGCATTCCCGGTCCTTTAAAGGGCGAATTCCATGTAAGGATACCCGATATCAACGATTTTTCAAAAATGCTTGTGGATTTAAACAGGTATTTAAAACCAAGGCTATATATAATGGATGGAATCATTGCAATGGAAGGAAACGGGCCAAGAAGCGGCACTCCCAAAAAGATGGGTGTACTTCTTTTCTCATCTGACCCTGTGGCTCTGGATGCAACTGTGTGCAGGCTAGTAGACCTTGATCCTGAATTCGTTCCCACCACAAAATGTGGTTTTGATGCAGGCCTGGGAGTATACAATGAAAGTGATATAGAAATAGTGGGGGATAAGGTTTCCTGCTTCAAAGACTATGATGTTACAAGAGAACCGGTAAAGCCAGTAAGGATGGTAGGAGCCTTACGGCATCTGGTGAATGTGCTTGTACCCAAGCCTTATATAATTGAAAGCAAATGTGTCAAGTGCGGTGTATGTGTTAAAATGTGTCCGGTAAACCCAAAAGTTGTAGATTGGCATAACGGGGAAAAGGATAAAGCGCCAACATATAAGTATAAGCGCTGCATTAGGTGCTACTGCTGCCAGGAGCTTTGTCCAGAGGGCGCCATTAAATTGAAGGTGCCATTGATACGAAGGGTATTTTCAAAGAAGAAATAGATAAACGAGCCAGTAGGGACGGTTCTTCCTGACTCGCTTGATTGATAAACGAAAAGGGACAAATATGAGCACTCGATCAATAATTTATCAGTTACTTCAATATATATGGCTGGAGGTAATAGTATGAGTGACAATAAAGAACGGCAGGTCAATAGGTTTAAGGAGGTCTATCTTTCTCTTATTTCTTTGTCGGTTTACAGAGATATGCTTTCGGATATAGTAATAAGTAAGCTGCAAGGCCTTTTAAAATATATCTCATATAATGAGAATGAGCTCGAAGGCTTTATTGAACAGTACTGCGGGTTTTATTCGGAGCTCATCAGGCATTGTTCCAAAAGCTCACTGAAGAGCTATTTAATTGACAGGATGCTTTATCACGAGAATGCCTTTACAAGTGCTGCCGAACGCATGAGTAGTATTGATAAAGGAATGGCAGAGGCTGCCTCTAAGGACCTGGGTAAATTGGGTACTATAGCGGATATAACTTCACGTGAAATAAAGGAGTATGCCAGGGGGAGATACTGCGATACGGAATATGGGATGCAATTGGTTGAAAGCCTTCCGGACTGGGCTGACGGAAAGAAATGTGTCTGCGTTTCTTCTCCTGTCCGGGCTGTTTATGAACTGCTGCTGTCTGAACCTGACTGGAGCAAGTGTACCGATGAACTGGCAGGATTCCATAACCAAAACGGTACAGGAATGTTCATCGGTAATAAAGCCTTTATATGGGAGAAGTCCAACGGCACCGGATACTTAAGGGGTGTAGAAAATCCTGATCCTGTTATGCTACCGGATTTGATAGGTTACGAGGCAGAAAGGGAAGAAGTGATTACCAACACGGTACAGTTTCTGAAAGGTTATAACGCAAATAATGTCCTGATTTACGGCGACAGAGGAACCGGGAAGTCATCAACCGTTAAGGCTATTTTAAACTGTTATCATGAGCAGGGACTTAGAGTTATTGAGGTACCGAAGTCAAACCTAAAGGATTTCCCTAAGATAATAACCTATTTAAAAGGTAGAAAGCAAAAGTTTATAATTTTTGTTGATGACCTTGTTTTTGAGGACAGTGAAGAGAATTACACCACGTTGAAGGCAATTCTGGAAGGGGGTCTGGAAACCAGGCCTAAGAATGTGCTGATTTATGCGACATCGAACAGAAGACATCTGATAAAGGAAAAATTCAGTGACAGAGCGGGCTTGCAGTCCGGTGATGCCGACGATGAAATCCGTGCTGCCGACACAATTCAGGAAAAGCTGTCCCTAGCAGACAGGTTTGGAATTACGGTTGTCTTTAGCTCACCCGACAAAGCCAGATATCTTGGAATTGTTGAAGGTATCGCAGAAAAAAGGGGACTGGTAATAGAAAAGGAACAGCTTCACAAAGAGGCTTTAAAGTGGGAATTATGGTATAACGGGAGGTCACCGAGGACTGCCCGTCAGTTTGTTGACTGGCTTGAGGGACAGGTCGGGAAATAGATTTCGAGTAGTACATGGAATCAAAAATTTATCTATATGGACTGCAAAAACAGCACCTGTAAACGTATCTAATTCATAACATGATAGTAATAGATTTTGATACATCTATATGAAAGATAGTTGAAAGGAGATAAATTAATGCTTCCATTACAATTACCGGGGATTGCACTTGCAGGAAGGTTGTTACTATCAAAATATGCCGGAAAAGACGGTCTTAAAAAAAGCAACTTGAATTTAAGGCTTTTTCCGCAATTAAACAGTCCGCATATGCAATACACAATGAAAAACCCTTTTGAAACAGTAGTCAGAGGCTTGCAGTCCGGCATTTCACAAATCAGGGAAAGTACCGCCAAGGTAGACTATGAGAAAATAGTAAAAAGTCATATCCCGGAGGACGCAGTACTCTTAAAGCCTAAATATCCGGGAAAGGCACGAACAATCCATTTCGCAGACATAGACGGAGATTCAAAAGATGAGATAATTGCATCGTACAGAGATTATGAGGGTATAAAAACTATAATACTTAAGAGCAGGAACGGAAGTTGGGAAAAAGTCAATGAGATCAAAAACTTGCAATATGATTCGCTGGATTACATGCGTACTGTGGGTAAAAACGGGAAACAGCTGTTGTTGGGGCTGACATCGAATGACAGGGGTTCATGCCTTTACGGATACTCTACTGAAGAGAATAACGCATGCGAGATATTTGCCCGGAACTATAGCAGGTTTGAAGTATTAAAGCAGAATGCCGAGAAGAGCGGTAAGGCCCGGATTGCAATTTGGAATTTAAAAGGCAATGGCGCATATGATGTTGAACTGCTGGATCTGAACGGCTCCGAGTCTGTATCTGTTGATACCCCTTCCGATTACTACTATAAAAGAATGGCTCCATATCACGCTGAGAAAATAAAAAGGAATCCATATTATTGTCTTAACTGGTATAACCTTGCCGAAGCCCTGGAGAAGGCAGGAGAGAGGAAAGATGCATTGGCAGCTGTTGACATTGGAATAAAGATGGATAAGGAAGCCCAGTTTAAAGATGATTTTGAGGAACTTAAGAAACGGATACTTGCAAACTCCTGAGGCTAACATTGATATTTTAATGAAGGATTTGTTTGTCAACGATGACGAACTATAATAATTAATGTGAAGAGCTTAATGTATTACAGCTGTTACAGATTAATTTTATAGTTCGTTGTCATTTCAAATCAGAATAATCTCAGAATAGCCAGAGAAATCAGCAGAACTCCGGGTAAAACCGAGAATAGCTTTTTATTGATTTTGTCAAAAACAGAGGCTTTCTTTCCGATAAAAAGACCTGTATAAAGAAAGATTAACTGGGAAAACCCTACGGCAAAAGGGATAAACATTGAGTGAAAGCCTGCAAGTGCACTTCCTATACCGACTCCAATAGCATCTAACGATAGGGCAAAGCCAAGGAGCAGCGCTTCTCCTATGTCTATTGTACCCGACCTGTCCATATCGATATTTTCAGGGTTTCTTATTACCTGTATTGTTATACCAAGCGACTTAATTGCTATTTTAAGCAGAGTTTCATTTTTATTACGTATGTTACTGTTATGTACACCCTCATCGTGATTTTTCGTTAAGGCCTGAAATATAATCCAGATGCCCATAAGGGTCAATATTACAACGCCTATAAGCTTTGATACACTTGGGGACAGGATATTGGACAGTGTTTTGCCCAGGGTAAGGGCTACGGCGGAATATATTATTGAAAAGAGGCATATTAGAAGCTTTGGGAACAAAGGTATGCTGATTTTTCTGAACCCGTAAACCAAACCGACACCTAAAGAGTCAATGCTTAAGGATATCGCTAATACTATAATCGTTATTGCCAATCTAACCATCTCCCGGATTTAATAATCATTTTCTGTTAATCAGCTGCTTTTGTATTATATGATTAGACATAATAAATTGTTAAAATGTGTTTCTATAAAAAGGCTCGTATTATCAGGGGGGCGTTATCAGCATAGAGGGGAATTTAATAATAAAGACATTGGAAAAAAGGAGCTGAAACAAAATGAAGCAAATTCTGGCAGAATGTCTCAATCAGACGATTCGTTTTAAGTTGAAAGAAGGTGTAGGACATACATTTGCCGTCAGCGAAGTGAAAGCAGAGTACGAAAGTTACAGGAAACAGCTGGCATACAACAGTAAATATAAGATAGTGGAAGAAAGAATAATCGGTATATCCTGAAAAGTGGGTTTAATATATAGCGTTATAAATAAATTAAAAGAACTTGTGCTGGAATTAAACCGTGTCACAGGTTCTTTCTTAGTTATTTCTTATCCGGTATTAATCAATTTAAGGTGTATTTTAGGCACGGGAGGCAGTGTCATGCTGTATTGTTCCGGTGTATGTCACCAATAATCTATTTCTTCTCAAGTATAGCCACTACCATCTTCACAAATCCCTCTTTTAAACCGGGCATAACTGCCAGAGGTTTCATAAATCCCCTCAAAGGCACTTCATTATAATAAAGAGTATTGTACTCTGTCTGTTTTAAGATTTTATTGAATCTCTTGATGGTCATTTTGTTAATATATGAAAAATACTCTTCACCCCTGCTGTTTTCCGATATTCTGAAATTAATACGATCTTTCCCGTCCGGCAGGTCTTTAACCAGATCTTTATAAACCGATACAAGGGTTTTGTCACTGAAAAACAGATGTACCCAGGGAATTCCTATAGCATCACTTAAGTGAGCACCGAACGGATGATGGTAAGGCGGGAAATTAAGATATACACGGCCGCCACGTTTTAAAACCCGGTAGCATTCGTTAAGAACCTTCAGAGGCTCGTCAACGTGCTCCATTGCATCATTCATAATAATAACGTCAAAAAAGCCATCCTCAAAACTTAATTTGGAGGCATCACCCAGTACGAACTGGAAGCGGTCCTCAAGTCCTTTTGCTTTAGCCAGCTTGTTGGCATCGTTTTCATAACGCGTAACGATATCTATCCCGTAAACCTTTTTTGCTCCCTGTGAGGCGTAATACAATGTTTTTCCTGCAGCAC
>JAEZNF010000310.1 GCA_023441845.1 Bacillota bacterium
CCGAATGACCTATCACGGCAATTTCATTTGGATTTCCATAGTAATTATGTATATTATCAAATACCCACCGCAAGGCACTCGCACAGTCCTCAATCTGTGCAGGATGCTTAAAATTAGGAGCCAGACGATAATTTACCGATACGACAGTATATCCCAAATCTACCCATGAAGGCGCCGCAAACATGCTGAAATTTTTATCACCCATAACCCATCCACCACCGTGTATAAAAAATATGACCGGCCGTGATTGGCTTCCCTTCTTGTGGTGAATATCCAACTTCTGTAAAGTATCCGATCCATATGAAATATCTAAGTAATCTACCCTATCCGGAGATGGATTTTGTGCCAGCAACCGGTGCGTAGAAAATGCATTTGTTCTTGCCGTCCAGTCCCTTTCTTCCAATACCTTCAAAGGTTCTTTGGAATCAACAAACTGGGAATAATGAGCTTTATATTCGGATAATTGTTGATCATAACCGTTAATTGGCTCAGTCACGGAAGTATTATCCTGTACTTGCAGATTTTTATTATCCATTGTTTCCACTCCTCTTTTACATACCCTGTCCTTCATAGTTGTCCACACCTGAACAATTTACTTTACTTAACTTTCTGTAAGACTCCACACATGCGTCCATTCCTTCTTTTACAAGAAGTCTTCCATGATGTGCCTGATATACACATCTGCCTACTTCGGTCAGCAGTTCTACTATGTGAGTACATCCTTCACAGCCACCTGCAATCTCTTTTATTTTTTTATTATATCCTCGCGTAATTGTAAGTCCACAAAGCTCCTTCAGCTTCGGCTGTACCCTTTGGCAGTCGAAGAATAGGCCATCAATCAACACATTTTCTATTTTTAGTATTTGAAAGTCTTCTTTGGATACAACTACTTCGATTTTAAAACGCCCGGGCTTTTTGCCTTCAGCCGTTACATTTTTCATTGTTGCAATTGCTCTAACTGTCTTTTCTCCAAATTCCTCATTTACTTTTACTTTAATATCCCTTGTAAAAATCGTCACAATAATCCTCCTAAAATATAACCGTAAATAGAGGCTTATCATCTTTTTTCCAATGTACAAAGGATGCTTAGGCTTGCCACAATTTCCATGTCAAGTTATATATCGGATTAGTTAGCAAATCAGATAACATAAAATTTGTATAAAAATTATATAATTTTTATACATTGGAATGTATGCAAGATCAGTCCCGTAATACTGGCATTAAATACATAGACCTCCATCGGTTATAATACAAATTTAAATTCTTTATTCTGTTGATAACAAAATTTTTAATGATAGAAAAAGTGCAGTATACAGGTAGGAATCTGAGATTATCAGAGTTTACGCTTTACTGCACTTTATCTTTAATTTTTATTGAATTGTAATAATATCCATAATGGGTATATCCGACATCTTATTAAGATAATATTGCGCAATAAGGAGCTCTATATCCTTATTACCAATCTGGATTTTTGATGTGCTATTGTTTTTCTTCTTAAAAACAGCACTATTTTGTAACACTTTACAGTTCCCTTTTTTTATAGCTTTATTCATATTACTCTTCCCCCCGCTAATAACAACAATTTTTTCAATAATATTATGCTAATACTGTTAATCACAGTTAAGTCAAACCTTAATTGTCTCTCAACAATCTGTAATCAATCTGCATAGGTATTTAAAAACTGTTGTATTCTCTGACTATGCTTATCGCATATATGAGTAATAGCTATACCATATTCGTTATGGTCGACTCTCATCTTTGACCTTACAACTTTTCCTTTAATAGTAACCATGCTATCGAATATGTTCCTGGTTGGCAGAGCCATATGAACCACTACATCAGATCCTTCTCTTAAATCGAACTTGCTTATGACCTTAAGTCCAGTAGTACTTACTTCACGTACACATGAGTGGAACTCTTTATTTTCGTTTCCTATAAGAACATTAGCTAAAAACAAAGTATCTGCCCTTTTAGCTTCCCTTGAGTTCTCGAATTTTTCCACCTCACCGATAACCCTTATGCTGATTTGCTGCGGAAAATAAACTTTTATACAGTCTATTTCAGCATCAAATCCATATTCACAGCTATCATTAATAAATCTGCACTTAATGCCATAGCCTAAAACAACATCTACCGCTGCGAACATTTCGGGAAAAGCAAGAACAACTTCGCTTCCCTGTATGCTTTCAACTGTTGTCGTGTACCAAACTGCGCCATTATTAATACTGAATTTAATTTTTGTGTTCTTGGAAAGAACTTCCTCGATAGTAATCTTCTTTTCAATAGTTACTCCCAACATTTTACTTGTCCCCCATTTTAATTAATATAAATACTTTTAATCTCTTATATATATTGTCTATAATTTTAATCAATCAATAAAATCCTTCGGATCATTCCACCTGGTTATAGCCGAAGCCCATGCTAGCCCGCCCCCAAAAGCTACCATAGCCACTAATCCCCCAGATGAAATACGCCCCTGACGGACTGCCTCTGCAAGTGCTATAAATACCGATGCGCTTGCTGTGTTACCATACTTATCCAGGTTTACAAATGCTTTCTCAAAGGGTAGACCTAACTGATTCATCCCTTCTTTAATAATATTTACATTAGCCTGATGAGGAATGACAAGGTCTATATCTTCCACTTTAATCCCTACATCATCAGCTACTTGCCTGATACTTTCCGGAAAAACTTTCGTCGCAAAATTCCATACTGCTTTTCCGTCCATATCCAGACAGGTTCCGCCATCTCTCAAGCCTGTATTTACACTTATATTTTCCACCCGTACCCGTGATCCCCCCTGGGGTACAATAACAGCCTCGTATCCTCTCCCGTCTGCATATAAAGTATATCCGTTAAGCCCTGGTTTTGAAGACCTGCTTAGAACCAGCGCCCCAGCTCCATCTCCGAAAAAGCAGCTGGTCACCCTGTCCTTCCAGTCAATAATGCTTGTGAAAACATCTGCACCAATAACAAGAACATTCTTGCACGCCCCACTTGTTATAAAATTAGATGCTATATTTAATACATATACCGTACCGGGACAGCTTCCTGCATTAACATCAAATGCTGCTGCATTGAATGCCCCCAGTTTGGTTTGTACCATGCATGCCGTCGCCGGATCTCTATGGTCAGGACATACAC
>JAEZNF010000326.1 GCA_023441845.1 Bacillota bacterium
GGTTCCATAGAAGCTCCGTTAACAACGGTACGCTGTCCGACAAAAGTAACAATTAAAAAACCAACCAGAACAGCTATTGCAATATGGATACCCCAGTCAAGCGCTTCTTTTAGTTTAGGATTCTTTATCGTACGAACCCCCCCCTTTATTTTATTAGTTATTTTGTATTTTACCACAAAATCATGAATAGATTGTAAACAATCTTTTAACTTTTTTCAAGAAAGTTGAATTAATAAATATTATCTATCATATTTCCGATTTTATATGCAGTTCTTTTAGCTGTTTTATCTCAACAGTGTCAGGCGCATTCGACATAAGGCACGAGGCATTCTGAACCTTTGGAAAAGCTATTACGTCCCTTATGCTGTCCTTACCTAACATAAGCATTATCAACCTGTCAAGTCCATATGCCATACCGCCGTGAGGAGGAGTACCGTATTTGAATGCTTCAAGCAGGAATCCGAATCTTTCGTTTGCTTGTTCCTCAGTCAACCCAATCATCTTGAACATTTTTGACTGAAGCTCGTTGCTGTGTATCCTTATGCTGCCTCCGCCAATCTCGGTTCCGTTTAATACTATGTCGTATGCCTTTGCACGCACTCTTCCGGGGTCACTGTCCAAGTATTCCATGTCTTCGTCCATCGGAGAGGTAAAAGGATGGTGCATGGCAACCCAGCGTTTTTCCTCTTCATCGTAATCATATAGCGGGAATTCGGTAACCCATAAGAATTTGAACTCGTTTTTATTGAGCAACTCAAGCCTTCTGGCAAGTTCAAGCCTCAGCTGTCCCAAAGCGTCATATACCACCTTGTTTTTATCCGCAATAAAGCAGATTAAATCACCAGGCTGCGCGCCAACTCTATCAAGGATTGATTTTACTTCCTCATCGGTAAGGAATTTTGTAATTGCAGACTTGAGTTCGTTTTCTTCAACAACAATCCAGGCCATACCTTTTGCTTTGTAGATCTTCACAAACTCAACAAGGCTGTCTATTTCCCTTCTGCTGAACTTTGCTCCACAGCCCTTGGCATTTATGGCCCTTACGCTTCCTCCATTTTTCACTGCATCCGAAAACACCTTAAAGCCGCAGTTTTCAACCAAATCCGAAATATTAACAAGCTCAAGCCCAAACCTGACATCAGGTTTGTCGGAGCCAAACCGGTCCATTGCTTCCTTATAAGGCATCCTTTGGATTGGAGTCTCAATGTCTATGTCAAGTGCCTCTTTGAAGGCTCTCTTTATAAAGCCCTCATTTACAGTCAATACATCATCAACATTTACAAAGGACATTTCTATGTCTATCTGGGTAAATTCCGGCTGCCTGTCTGCACGTAAGTCCTCGTCCCTGAAGCATTTCGCAATCTGGAAATACCTGTCTAATCCCGACACCATCAAAAGCTGCTTAAAAAGCTGCGGGGATTGCGGAAGGGCAAAAAACTTACCGGGATGAACCCTGCTTGGAACAAGATAGTCTCTTGCGCCTTCGGGAGTACTTTTTGTCAGTATAGGCGTTTCAATTTCCAAAAATCCGTTCTCATCATAATAATCCCTGGCAATTTTCGCAACACGGTGCCTTAACATAAGATTGTTCTGCATATCGGGCCTTCTCAAGTCCAAAAACCTGTGTTTAAGCCTTAATGTTTCATTCGTATCACAATCATCCTCTATATAGAAAGGAGGAGTCTCAGCTTTGCTCAATATTCTGAGTTCCGATACAATAACCTCTATCTCCCCTGTTGCAAGCTTGGGGTTTACCGTCTCAGGCGACCTTCTTACCACTTCACCAACTGCAGCCAGAACATATTCGTTTCTTATTGACTCAGCCTTTTTAAACATTTCCTCGTTTTTTTCAGCGTTAAATACAATCTGAAGTATTCCGCTTCTGTCCCGGAGGTCTATAAAAATTACTCCACCCAGGTCACGTCTTTTTTGCACCCACCCCATGACCGTCACTTTCTCACCGACATTTTGAGCTCCAAGCTCAGCACACCTTTGTGATCTTTTCAAACCATAAATTGATTCTCCCATATATTTACCTCCCGATTTTAAATTCATCAACAAGTGTATCCAGTTTTATTTCCAACTGTTCGCCAGTTTTCATATTTTTTAATACTGCCTTATTGTTTTTAATTTCATCTTCTCCAAGTACAATTGTATACTGCACCCCGATTTTGTCTGCATATTTCATTTGTGCTTTAAGACTGCGGCTCATCAGGTCTTTCTCAGCTGCTATTCCGTTGTTTCTCAGTTTATAGACAAGCTTCTGGGCGTACATTGAGGCACTGTCACCTATGGACGCTACAAAAACAGCAGCTTTGTTAGGCTCCGGAATGTCTATAGCCTGGCTTTCCATTTCCATCAAAAGCCTTTCGATCCCCATAGCAAAACCTATCCCTGGCGTCGGTGTGCCGCCGCACGCTTCAACAAGGCCGTCATATCTACCACCGGCACAAATAGTACCCTGTGCACCAACATTTTTGGATATGAATTCAAATACCGACTTTGTATAATAATCCAATCCACGGACAATATTTTTATCTACATTGTATTTTATACCAAGGTTGTCAAGCCCCCATTTAAAAGCTTCAAAATGCACGGCACATTCTTCGCAGAGGTTTTCTAAAAGTGCCGGGACATTTTCTGTAATCTTTTTGCACTTCTCCTCCTTGCAGTCTATAATCCTTAAGGGGTTCCTTGTAAAACGGTCCTGGCAAGTCCTGCACAAGCCGTCAAGGTGAGGCCTTAAAAACTCTTTAAGCTTCTCGTTATAGCTTGCCCGGCATTTGGGACATCCAATACTGTTTATATTGATACCGACATTTTTTATACCTATCCTATTAAAGAACAGGTCCAACATGCTGATAATTTCAACGTCAATAGCAGGACCTGCCGAACCGAACGCCTCCACCCCAAACTGGTGAAACTCTCTGTAACGGCCTTTTTGCATTTTTTCATACCGGTATGCCGAAATATTGTAATAAAGCTTGACAGGCTGCGGCCAGGAAGCCATCCCGTGCTCAATATAGCTTCTTACAACTCCTGCCGTTCCTTCCGGCCTTAGGGTAATGCTTCTGTCCCCTTTGTCAAGGAATGTATACATCTCCTTCTGGACTATATCGGTTGTGTCGCCTACACCCCTTTGGAACAGCTCGGTATGTTCAAACACAGGGGTGCGTAATTCCTTATAACCGAATTCTTCACAGACTTCCTTCATCTTCTTTTCGATATACTGCCATTTATAACTTTCGGACGGAAGTATATCCTTTGTACCTTTTGGTGCTTGTGTAAGCATAAACTCCTCCAGCTTTAATCATTTATTTGTATTAAAACTTCTGCCGTAAAAACCTTGAAGCGGCTTTTGCTACCTTAAAATCCATTGAGAAACTGTGACATAGAATGTACTAAAATTTCCCAAACATAAATAAAAACCCCTCATCCCCTGAAAAAGGGACGAGAGGTTATTTCCCGCGGTACCACCCTAATAGGCAAAAACGCCCACTTTTTGTCCTCATAACGCTGAACAGGCGAACCGGCTTACTTATTAAAAGTAATTTTCAACCGGTCAACTCCAGGGTGTTCTTTCACTAACCTTATCTTAAAAGCACTCCCAGTCACGATGCTTTCTCCCTTAAAGATGTTTTAAGTTACTTTTCCCCTTCACAGTTTTTAAATTAAGATATATGTCTTATTTTAATTATGCATTCCCAGCTTGTCAATATGGTTTTTTTCTACAGAAGTTTTTCATTCCAAAATATTTCTCTTTCTCTCTATCATTTCGTCTATTCGGCTCATATATTCATCAATATTTTTTACGTTGAATGCCCGTTCTATCCTGTTTTCATGAGGAAATACGGCCTTTGTGATTGCACCGGCTCCAATGGCAATTATTGTCTGCTTCTCCTCCATTATTTGAATGTTGTATATACTCTCACAGCCCTGTTTTGAATAGCCTATGTTTTCAAGGTTCCCCAGCATATTTTTTTGACGGTACAGGTAATAAGGCCTCATTCCCATAGCTCCGGCATACTCACCCGCCATGTCGACCATCCCGGATGCTTCATTTTCAGATATCATTTCAAACCTCGGGGCATCGGTACAAAGCCTTGATCCCCTTTTTACAGCCATTGTGTGTACAGTAAGGCTTTCAGGTCCAAGAACTCTTATCCTTTCAAGGCTCTCCCGGAACATGTCCGCCGTTTCACCAGGCAGCCCTACAATGATATCCATATTTATATTGTCAAACCCCATATCCCTTGCGGCATAAAAAGCCCTTTCCACATCCCTGGAATTATGGCTCCTGCCGATTGTTTCAAGTACCGTATCGTTCATTGTTTGAGGATTGATGCTTATCCGGTCCACCCTGCTTCCCTTTATTACCGAAAGCTTGGCATCATCAATTGAATCAGGACGGCCTGCCTCTAAGGTGTATTCTTCCAGGAAGTCCATATTGAGCTTATCTTCCAGCATGCCTAAAAGCATTTCCAATTCCCGCGCACCTATCGACGTCGGTGTACCTCCGCCTATATAGATGCTCTGGACAGCCAGGCCTTTATCCCTTATTAACGCTGCTAAATATTCTGTTTCGGTCTTTAGTGTTTTGATATACTTATCTATCAATGGCGCATATTTGGAAACAGGCTCCGATGTAAATGAGCAGTACAGGCATCTGGAAGGACAAAACGGTATCCCTACATACAAACTTACCGTTTCAGGCCGTGTTTTATTAAGAATATCATACTCGGCTGCTGCAACATCGTATAAAAGTCCGGCTTTTTTAGCCGAAAGCATATAATATTCCTCAAGCTTTTTAATGATTTCCTCTTTTCTTTGTCCTTTCCTTATCAGTTCATAAACAATTTTAGCCGGCCGGATGCCGGTCAGTATACCCCAGGGCAGCATGTAACCGGTATACCCTGACAGGATCAGGTATATTTGCCTCTTTACCTGCCTTTTCAGTATCTTTTTCCTGTCATAATCATTCTCTGCTTCTGCCATTTCTCCTTTAAGCAGTTCCTCTTTATAATCATACAGCGTCCCGTCAACCCAGAGCTCTGTTTTAAGCATTACACAGCCGCTTAACTCATTTATACGGCTTAATATAAAAATCCCCCGAATGGTTTCCGGAGGCTCTGTCTCTATATAAGAAATCTCTTCGCTATAAAACAGTTTAATAATATCTTCAACCTGATACTTAAAATCATGCCCATCTATTTTTACACAAACCATATTAACACTCCATTACCTTAAATAAGGGTTCTTAGCACGTTCAAATCCGATGGTCGTTGAATCGTTGTGACCCGGATAAACTGTAACATCATCCTGAAGAGTCATCAGCTTGCTTTTTATTGATTTTATGATATCTTCATAATTTCCGTTTCCGAGGTCTGTCCTGCCGATGCTGGTCCTAAACAGGGTATCTCCTGTAAAGATAACGCTGCCGGTTTTTATGCAAATACATCCCGGTGTGTGGCCCGGAGTGTGCAATATCTCCAATTTAAGCCCTCCAGCCTCCAGTACATCACCATCCTCCACATACACATCCGCATCAGGGAAGGATATATTACGGTTCAGCATGATAACAGCATTAAGAAATGGATTACCCATTGTTACCACATCGGATTTATGCATTACAATTTTTGCCCCTGTCTCCTTCTTTAATTCACTAACGTATAAGATATGGTCAGCATGGGCATGAGTAAGAATTATGTATTTGATTTTCAAAGCATTTTTATTAATGCACTCAATAATTTTCCCAGTCTCAACAGCAGGGTCTATAACAACTCCCTCTCCGTTATCTCCTAACACATAGCAATTGGACTCCCATAGTCCAATGGGTAATATCTCTAAAATCATATCTAAAACTCCTTTTTGCTGTCTAATAAAATTGTTACCGGCCCTTCGTTGCAAATCTCAACAGACATCATGGCCTGGAACTTGCCTGTTTCAACCTTAATGCCGTATCCCTTTAAAACATCCACAAACCGGTTATACATCCCCTCAGCTGCTTCTGGCCTTGCTGCTTTAACATAGCTTGGCCTTTTGCCTCTCCTGCAGTCACCGTACAGCGTAAACTGGGATACTATCAAAAGCTGACCCCCTACATCCATTAAGGATATGTTCATCTTCCCGTCCCGGTCTTCAAAAATCCTCAGGTTAACTATTTTATCTGCAAGATATTTAATATCCGCATCAGTATCATCATGTGATACCCCAAGCAAAACAACGAGGCCTTTTTGTATCTCACCTGTTATTTCCCCTTCAACAGTAACTTTCCCGTATGAAACCCTTTGCACTACCGCACGCATAAAAAATACCACTACCCTTAATTATAAAATATTTTATTGCTTACTTCTTGTTACATCAAATACACCTTCAACCTTTTTAACCTTTTTGATAATCTTTTCAAGCTGCTCCGTATCGGTTATTTCCAGAGTAAGGCTCATAATGGCCACCTGTTCTTTTGTTGTCCTGGCATTTATGGCTTTTAAAGGTATTTTCGACTCGCCGATGACATTTGTAATTTCCATCAGCAAAGCTGTCCTGTCGTTGGCAAGTACCGTAATGTCAGCCTTATATGAAACATTGGTTCCCGTATACCAGCTTACATCAATAAGCCTGTTATCACCGTCAATGGTATCGACGTTGGTGCAGTCCCTTCTATGAACCGACACCCCCCTGCCCCTGGTTATATAGCCTATTATGTCATCACCCGGAACCGGATTACAACATCGTGAAATTCTCACAAGGCAATTGTCAATTCCTTTTACCATTATACCGTTTTCAGGAACGGATTTCTTCCTTCGGTCGGCCTTTTGCTGGGAAACAGCTTCTAAAATCTGCTCCTCAAGCTCTTCAGGCTTCAATGTCTTTTTATATTCTTCTTTCAGCCTTGATATAACCTTGTTGGCGGTAATTCCTCCATAGCCTATACTTGCATAGAGATCCTCTATAGTATTGTATGTGTATTTGCGTAAAACAAGCTCAATCCACTCCTGTTTGAAGAGCTGCGTTTGGGTTAAACCCTGTTTCTTAAGTTCCTTTTCTATCTGTTCCTTGCCTCTTACTATATTCTCTTCACGTTTTTCTTTTTTAAACCATTGATTTATCTTATTTTTCGCCTGCGAGCTTTTAACCACTTTAAGCCAGTCCCTGCTTGGCCCGTGTATATTTGAAGATGTAAGGATGTCAATAATATCACCGTTTTTTAATTCATACTCAAGTGTCACGATTTTACCGTTGACCTTTGCACCCATCATTTTATTCCCGATTGCGCTGTGTATGGCATAGGCAAAGTCGACGGGCGTTGATCCTGCCGGCAGGTTTATTACATCACCCTTGGGAGTAAAAACAAATACCTCGTCGGTAAAAAGGTCTATCTTTAATGTTTCCATAAATTCTTTGGCATCACGCATTTCTTTTTGCCATTCTAAAAGCTGCCTTAACCACGAGAGCTTGTTGTCAATATCCCCACCTCCCGAAGCACCCTCCTTATACTTCCAATGAGCCGCAATACCTACTTCGGCAACCCTGTGCATTTCCCATGTCCTGATTTGAACCTCAAACGGCAGGCCTTCATGCCCTATAAGGGTAGTATGCAAAGACTGGTACATATTTGGCTTGGGCATGGCAATATAGTCCTTGAACCTTCCCGGCATGGGTTTATAAAGCTCGTGGACCAAGCCGAGAACTGCATAACAGTCCTTTACCGAATTAACAATAACCCTCACGGCAAAAAGGTCATAAATCTGCTCCAGGGTCTTGTTCTGCTCATACATCTTCTTATAAATACTGTAAAAGTGCTTTGGCCTTCCGTGGAGATGGGCATCTACTTCAAGTTCCTTTGTCTTTTCCCGTAAGGTTTCAATAATATCCTTTATATAAGCTTCTCTTTCACGTCTTTTCTTTGCAATCCGGTCAACAAGCTCATAGTATCCCTTCGGATCAATATACCGGAGGCTTAAGTCTTCCAGTTCCCATTTCACCTTGGATATTCCAAGCCTGTGAGCAAGCGGCGCATAGATTTCCAGGGTCTCTTTGGCTTTTTCCAATTGCTTCTCGGGAACCATATATTTTAACGTGCGCATGTTATGAAGCCTGTCAGCAAGCTTAATAAGGATAACCCGTATATCTTTGGCCATTGCAAGGAACATTTTCCGGAGGTTCTCAACCTGCTGCTCCTCTTTCGTGGTATAGGGTATTTTCCCGAGCTTTGTCACCCCGTCAACCAGGTTGGCGATTTCTTCCCCGAAATGAATCTTAAGCTCCTCATATGTAAATGTGGTGTCCTCTATTGTATCGTGCAGAAGTCCTGCAACAATTGACGTGCAGTCCAGCTCAAGGTCGGCTATAATCAGCGCAACTTCAACAGGATGAATTATAAACGGCTCGCCTGATACCCTCTGTTGTCCGTCGTGAGCTGTTTTTGAAAGCTGGTAAGCCTTCTCAAGCAAATTATAATCACAACTGATGTTATGCTGTTTTATTTTTTCCACCAACCGCTTATAGCTGTTGCTCATCAACATTCCTCCCAAATTTATCAGAACTTGACTAACGATTCAACGTTGAAGCCTTTAAGTTTTTCCCTTCCATTAAGGAAAGTGAGCTCAATAAAATAAACAATACCGGCTACTTCTCCTCCGAGACTTTTAACCAATTTTATATTTGACTCGGTAGTTCCCCCGGTTGCAAGAAGGTCATCTATAATTACCACCTTTTGTCCGGGCTTTATAGCATCCTCATGCATTTCCAGTATATCGGAACCATATTCCAACTGGTACTCAGCTCTTATTGTCTTATATGGAAGCTTACCCTTTTTTCTTATCGGAATGAATCCTTTTCCCATCATATATGCAAGCGGTGTTCCGAATATGAAGCCTCTTGATTCAGGACCGACAATTAAATCAAAATCTCCAAAATCCGCGGCCTTTTCTTTCATTAAGTCCAGGCTTTCCTTAAATGCATCCGCATCTTGCAAAACAGTTGTAATATCAATAAAATCAATACCTTGCTTCGGAAAATCCATAACATGCCTCAACTTTGATTTTAAATCCATGATTTATTCCCCCTTTAATATATTTTATTGATTGTTCACTTGATTTTTAAGTTCTGACTTTATTATAGGTAAACAACTTTATAATTGAATTTATCCATTGTTCAAAAAACGATAAGGCATCGCTATTTTGGCTACTTAATATATTAAGGTTTAACGTTGTTTACCTTTAGCCAAAGCCTCATATATACAATAAAAACCAGACACTTTACACTTGATACTTTAATAAAACACATTATAACAAAAAAAACGAGGTTAGAACAGTATCAAAAGTAATTTAATCATTTATCCAAAATCATACTGCATTCTCCGAAATTCTAAAATCCAGTATCCTTAATTGAACATTTGCAACTCCATTATAGGTATTCAAGGAAGGTATAAAAGCTATATCCATGTATGAATTTAATGCTTGCCTTGAAAGAATCAATTCAGACTTTCTATTGCCATATTTATCTTTTAATAAATTTTCAAACTTTTCCACCTGGTTAAATCCTAAAGCGTCTATCCTCCTATTATCCTCTGTAGAGCATATTAGCTTTAACGTGTTTTTGTTGGTTCCTAAAATATAAAACTTATTAATGGGTATATTTTTATCGGCAAAAATCGGACTTGGATTTCCTTTTCCGAAAGGCTCAAGCATTTCCAACTCGTCTATTACCTTTTTTGA
>JAEZNF010000343.1 GCA_023441845.1 Bacillota bacterium
AAGCTGTTATCGGCTATTCGGATTTTGAGAAGATAAACAATGAAATAGGGGATACCAACGCCAAATTTAAAAATCCGAGAAATCTTTGCAGCGGGTCAGTCAGACAATTAAATAATAAGATTACATCCGAGAGGAATGTTTACTTCTTTGCATTTTCATTGGTAAAAGCAGAAAATATGGAAGATAACAATTCGAGAATGACTCAAATGAATTGGTTAAGGGATCAGGGTTTTGGTGTAGTCGACTTTAAAAAAGTAAATTCTTCTAATATAGAGGAATGGGTACACTGGTTTTCCGAACAGATTGTAAAAAATGATTTTCCATCGGATGGATTGGTTTTAGCATATGATGATATAAAATATGGGGAATCCTTAGGAGCAACAGCGAAATTTCCCAGAGATTCAATTGCGTTTAAGTGGCGGGATGAAATAAAGGAAACAAAGCTTTTAAAAATAGAATGGAGTGCATCCAGAACAGGGCTTATAAATCCTATTGCAGTATTTGAGCCTGTTGAGCTTGAGGGGACAACCGTATGCAGGGCAAGTTTACATAACATCAGCATAATGGAGGGATTGGAGCTTGGTGTTGGGGATACGGTATGTGTCTATAAGGCAAACATGATTATTCCCCAAATATCCGATAATATAACAAGAAGCGGTATGACCGAAGTACCCGGGGAGTGCCCGGTGTGCGGTTCTAAAACCATAGTAAAAGAGGAAGGCGATGTAAAGTGCCTGTATTGTATTAATGCAGAATGCCTGGCAAAACAAATTAAAGCATTTACTCTTTTTGTAAGCAGAGATGCAATGAATATTGAAGGGTTATCTGAGGCAACAATAGAGAAATTTATCGCAAAAGGTATGATTAAAGAGCTGGCAGACATATACCGTATTGAAAAATACAAAGATGAAATTGTCAACATGGAGGGATTTGGCAATAAATCCTTTAATAATCTTATAGCTTCGGTAAATAAATCAAGAAAGACCAACGTAATAAGACTTCTTTACAGCCTTGGCATACCTAATATCGGACTATCTAATGCGAAATTAATATGCAGGAAATTTAATTACGACTGGAATGCCATTTCAAACGCTGATTATTCTCAACTGATTGAAATATCCGGGGTTGGTGAAGTTATGGCTAAGTCATACATTGACTATTTTAATAACAATAAAAATAAAGAAAAAATAGAAGATTTAATGAAAGAACTGGAGCTTGAACCTATGAAAGCTGCTGAAACCAGTACTGAATTGATTTTTGATAACGTTAGCTTCGTAATAACCGGTTCTCTTGAGTATTACAAAAACAGGGATGACTTAATAAAAGCAATAGAAGCAAACGGGGGTAAAGTAGGCAGCAAAGTCAGTTCAAAGACAAATTATCTGATAAATAACGATAATTTATCAAACTCTTCAAAGAATAAGGAGGCAAAGAAGTTAGGTACAACAATTATTACTGAAGGCCAGTTTGTGAAATGGTTGAATGATGGTGTGAAACCTCAGGAGTGAGGATTCCCGGCAGCTATCTGGTAACGGTAATTTTGAAAAAATAGTTTATTACATACAGTATACCCGAAATTAACGGTTGATGAATCATATAAATCAATAAGGTATGTTTTCCAAGAAAATTAATGGGGGTATTTTTAAATTTTATTTTAAAGATGCTCTTCTTTTTTGGGTAAAATATTTTTCCCAGAGCTATACCGTATAAAAAAACGCCAAACCAGGGCAGAAGAGGATAATAATCGGCAGAGGTGAATTTAGTGTTGACAATGCCCAGAGGAAACAAAGCATTACTTGCCGGTTTTATGTCATTAATAAAGTAAATGCTTAATAAAATAATTGCAGTACCCAATATCAAAAGAAGAATTGAGTTTAGCTTTTTAAAGGGTTTTGAAATAATCATGCTTATTGCGAAAAAGTGAAGTATTCCGAATACAATTACTGCATCGGGAACAAAAAAATAAGTGACTACCGTTACTAAAACTGCACACAAAAGTACGATGGCTCCCCTTTTAACACTGCTTTTACTTAAAAGGCAGCTTACTCCCGATACAAGAATGAACAATATGGCAGAAGCCTTTCCTATCATGTAATACAGTCCTGAATCAAGATTCAGATTGAAATTATAAAATGCATATAGGTCATATATAACATGAAAATAAATCATTAGAATTAAAGCCAAGCCTCTTAAAAAATCCAGTTCCCATATGCGTTCTTTATAGGAAGTATTATTATTCATTATGAACCCGCCTGAAATTATATAAATTTTATTTTAATATACCAAAGTGTTGATGATAAAGTCAACAATTCAGCCGGGAAAAGATTTTCCGCGTTTGATACTTATAGAAAATTATGATAATATGGTACCAAAATCGGAAAATACTTTGTATTTATATAAGAGAGAACAGTAAAATTTTGTTTTTATATAGATAATGAAAATGATTTTAAAATAAGAAAATTAATTTTCGTGATATTGTATTAAGGAAATTGAAGCGCGATGTAAAATCTTTATCGCGTTCAATATAGTATACATAGTAATGATTTGCTTTGACTTTAACAGTTAAAAGGGAAGGGGGGAGAATCCGTTTTTAAAGAAGCCCGCTAAATCAACAATTGTATGGCGTCAAATAATATGAATTTTTAAATGGTTAAATATAGAAATTTAGAATTTATGTAAAGGGAGAAACTTTTTTATCAGTATATATACTCGGGTAATTTCATAGTTATTACTTATCTTGGATATTTATTGATAAAACATTATAAAATAGTAATATAGTACTGTGTTCTAAAAAATTAAAATGATATATAAAGATATTAAACTTTAAAACTTAAAATATTAAGTAGCGAAAAATAGTGATGCTTTAACACTTTTGGGCTATTTAATAAGTTTAACTATAAAGTTGCGTATCTATAAGTGCAGTACGTTTTTTAAATGTTATTACTTTAATTTAGAGAGGTAGGGAACTGCTATGGGATTTATGGTTTTTTATGTACTTTTCATTATTGGTATTATCTGCTTCTTAATAAAACTTCTTTTCAAGTATTTTGATATCAAATTGTTCGAGCAAATAAAAGAAAAGATTTATAAAATTCCTAAAGTTAAAGAAACATTTGAAAAACTGTATGTTTTCTTTAGAGGGATTGGAATATCGGAGGCTTTAAAATCAATTGCTTCGAGTGTTAAAGCTTCTCTAAGAAAAGTTAAACCGGCCAAGGAAAAAATGGTTAAAGGAAATCCTGTGGTATATAATGAGGCCCGAGTGCCATTACAAGCGAATTTAAGCATGAGTATGGCGGGGGGCGGCTTTTCGAATAATACAAACTTTAGTGATGCTTTTAAAAAGGAAAGAATTTTGTTTGACAGGAATGAGGGAATAAGTACGGAAGTACCGGAAAAAGTTGAAGAAAAGGAATATAGAGAATATATACAAAATAATGATATGGAACAAAATATATCTGTGCGTGAACCTGTAAGTACGAATCCTATAAGTATAATAGGCAATATTGCAAATGTACCGCTTGATGTTAATAATGGGCCGTCAGACACACGGGTAAATGCTTCTTCTAATATCATGTCCGAGTTGAACAACAAAAATGTATCGGAATATTCCGATAGCAGGTTATCTGAAATAATACAAAGAACTGTTCCCGTACAAGCAAGACCTGCAGCTTTGGAAAAAGAACCGCTCAAAAAGGGTACGTTCCTTAACAGGTTTGCTAGAGAAAAGGCTTTAAAGATAGATGAAGAGTCTCCTAAAGAAAAGGTTTATAAGCAAGAGTTTCCTAAAGAAAAGGATATAAAGAAAAGGATTTCTAAAGAAAGGACTTTAGAGGAAGACCGTGATGAACAGGCAATAAACAGTAAGAACAAAGTAAAGCCTAAAAAGAAGAGGTATGAAATAGTTCAAACAGGTTATGTAAGTGTTTTTTTCAGCAGGACTGATAATGTCATTATTGTTCCTTATGGAAGGGATATTAGCGGTAAGGGGCGTGCCTTAGATGCTATTATGTATCTTAAATACCCTATATCGCAAGACGAATTAGGCAGGGCTGTTAAAAATTCAGCCAATTTAGGGAATGATGTGTATGCATACAGTGACAAAGAGCTTTTAAAGAAAATGGATGTTAAAGAGTGGAGCGATTTTACTTTTGATAAAAGGCATATTTCCATAAAATTGGATAGCGGTTGTGGATACATACTGAATGCAACTACCAGAAACTCGGACGGTTCTTACCGGGTTAACTGTCCGGGAGGAATTGAAAAAATAGTAAGGAAAGACGCTGATTCTGAAGAATTGGGTGATGTGGTTTTAAAGCTCCTGGAAAAGTGCAAGTTTTAACGGTGCTGCATGTTTTAAAGCTTAGAAACCGGGAATAATTATATTACTTGAATAGAATTAAACTATCATTAAGTGTCAAAGGGGACATATCGGTAAAGGTATGTCTTTTTTCAATTTTGAAAGATGGCAATTGACTAAAGGTTTTCCCATTTATATAATAAACATTAATGGAACGGAGGTTTAATTATGAATATTTCAAAGGATACAATAGAACATGTTGCAAAACTGGCAAGATTAAATCTTACCGAAGAAGAAAAGGAAAAGCTGACCAGGGAAATGGCCGGTATCATAGCGTATGTGGACAAGCTCAATGAGTTAGACACAGAAAACGTTCATCCTACGGCTCATGTGATGCCTATAATGAATGTCTTCAGGGAAGATATTACAGAAGGTTCGTATGACAGGGAGAAGATACTGGCAAACGCACCGTCAAAAGAAGACGGCTGTTTCAAGGTACCGAAAGTTGTGGAGTAGTATTATCAGCTTTAATATATTTTTTAGACGGGAGGATAAAGCGTGGAACCTTATGAATTGAACATTCACGAGTTGGGTGAATTGATTAAAGACAGGAAGATCAGCTCTGTAGAAATTACCCAATCCTTATTGGGGAGAATAGAAAAGGTTGATCCCATAATAGGGAGTTATATAACGGTATGCAAGGAAGAAGCCTTAAAAAGAGCCGGGGAGGTCCAGATGGAAATTGACAGGGGAGAGATAAAATCGCCTCTTTCAGGCATTCCTATGGCTCTTAAGGACAATATGTGCACCGAGGGCATTAAAACTACATGCGCTTCAAAGATGCTCAACAATTTTATACCGCCTTATAACTCAACTGTAGCAAAAAAACTGAATGATGTAGGCTCAGTCCTTTTAGGCAAGCTCAACATGGATGAGTTTGCAATGGGGGGCTCGACCGAGAATTCATTTTTTATTAAAACAAAAAATCCATGGGATACCGAAAGGGTACCCGGGGGCTCCAGCGGCGGATCGGCTGCTGTGGTAGCAGCTGATGAAGCGGTTTTTGCACTTGGTTCCGATACCGGAGGCTCAATCAGGCAGCCTGCGTCGTTTTGCGGAGTTGTGGGTTTGAAACCGACATATGGAGCTGTTTCCAGGTTCGGGCTGGTCGCTTTTGCATCGTCGCTTGACCAGATAGGGCCTCTCACCAAGGATGTTACCGACTGTGCAATTGTGTTAAATGCTATTGCCGGTTATGACAAAGCCGATTCGACTTCGGTCAATCAAAGCCACCCGGATTATACAAAAGCCCTTAGAAATGACGTAAAGGGAATGAAGATAGGAATTCCTAAGGAATACATAGGGGAAGGTTTGAATGATGAAGTAAAAAAGGCTGTTCTTGATGCTGCTGAGGTTTTAAGAAAATTAGGGGCGGAGGTTGAAGAGTTTTCGCTGCCTATAACAGAATATGCAATTCCGGCTTATTACCTTATTTCATCTGCTGAAGCCAGCTCCAATCTGGCAAGATATGACGGGATAAAATACGGATTCAGGGCTGAGAAATTCTCCGATTTATTGGACCTTTACATGCAGTCGAGAAGCGAAGGCTTCGGGTCGGAGGTTAAGAGAAGAATAATGCTGGGAACATATGCCCTAAGCTCGGGCTATTATGATGCATACTACAAAAAGGCTCTTCAGGTAAGAACATTGATAAAGAAAGGCTTTGATGAAGCCTTTAATAAATACGACCTGGTATTAGGGCCTACTGCACCTACCACGGCGTATAAGATAGGAGAAAAAGCAGATAATCCTCTTGAAATGTATCTGGGTGATATATATACCGTATCTGTCAATATTGCAGGTCTTCCGGGTCTGGTAATACCGTGCGGCGTTGATAGCAACAGCCTGCCAATAGGACTTCAGCTTATAGGAAAGCCATTTGATGAAAGTACATTATTAAGAGCAGGTTTTACTTTTGAACAAAATACCGATTTTCATAAAAGAAAAGCAAAGATTTAGAAAACCTTTAAGAGAAGGGTGATGACAATGGAATACGAAGTAGTTATAGGATTGGAAGTTCATTCCGAGCTTTCGACGAAATCAAAAATATATTGTTCATGTACTACCGAGTTCGGCGGTGAGCCGAACACGCACTGCTGCCCGGTATGTACCGGTATGCCGGGAGTGCTGCCTGTTTTAAATAAAAAGGTGGTTGAGTATGCGGTAAAAGCGGGACTTGCTACAAACTGCGAGATTGCCGAGTTTAGTAAGCAGGATAGGAAAAATTACTTTTATCCCGACCTGCCCAAGGCATATCAGGTGTCACAGTATGACCTCCCGATATGTAAAAACGGGTATATTGATATAGAGGTAAACGGAGAGGTCAAAAGAATAGGCTTGACTAGGATTCACATAGAGGAAGATGCAGGCAAGCTGGTTCATGATGAATGGGAAACAGGCACTCTGGTTGATTATAACAGGTGCGGAGTACCTCTTATTGAGATTGTAAGTGAACCGGATATGAGGTCTGCAGAAGAAGCAAAGCTTTTTCTGGAAAAGCTTAAGGCCATACTGGAATATACGGGAGTTTCGGATTGCAAAATGCAGGAGGGGTCTTTAAGGGCCGATGTGAACCTATC
>JAEZNF010000346.1 GCA_023441845.1 Bacillota bacterium
GCCAAGGGTAAGCATGGATGCAAATGTGCTTGTTACGCTTAAACTTTCATAAATACTCTTTTTCGTGTTAAACACCCAACGGTCCGTAAGGTTTGAATAACCTTCAACCATTGATTTTGATAAGTCAAGATAATTGTAATTAATCGCCGAATAATCAACAATATTCTGGTATAGGGAAGCTTCTCCCATCGTATTGCTATCGTTTGAACTGCCTTCATATACCCATAGTTTTCTATAGCGTGTTATATAGTCTGCACTTCCTTTATACTTTTCATCATCACTTGAATAACACATACTTTCAATCTGGCTGTTCAAACCTTTTATATATTCGGTCAGCTCGCTTACAGGATAATAAGCCGGCCAATCCCCGCCTGAAATATAGCCTTCTATGACCTTTATGGCGTCATCAACATCTTCTTCTGCTTTGTCAATTACATCATAAAAGCTTGTAGAAGCTTCATCAGAAGATGCCTGGCTCAACACACTGTCCTCAAGTTTGTCATCCGGTGTGGTAAATGCTATTTCCATGAACTTATCAAATGAAATATCCTTGTTTGTATAACCTACACACTTTATTATTTCCGACTCCGCAAAGTTAATCTTCTTCTCCTTCGATGAATACTTTCCTATCTCACTTGATAAATTATTTTTAAACCTTTCCCTGTCTTCGTCCGAACATTTTTTATCTTCAAGATACTTAACGGCACAAGCAATCAAAGAAGCATCGTCGCTTGTCTTCCTCGCGTCATTTTCGAACTCCATCAGGTCTTTGATCCACCCGGGTGAATTCTCCAATATTTCGTTAGCCCTCCAATTACCTGTAAGCTCCTTCCAACTGCTTACCATTGCATTGATACCCAATGCTTCGGTAGCACAGAATTTAAGAAATGCCACCGCAGGATTGGTTCCTTTCTTTTCAACACACTCCTTTGCTGTTTCAGCTAAAATCTTCTGTGCCTGTAAAGCTGAGAGCCCATTGCTTGCATTGTTCATAATGTCTCTTGTTATACTGTTTAAAGTATTCCCATTAATCTTTGGCATTGCAGCATTGGTTACAAGCCTGATTGCAAGTTCGTCTGCGTAGTTATCAACAGATTTGGACAAGTTTATCTCATTTCCGATAACATCATTGGAATAACTCTCCATATATTCTCTGGTTTTCATCTTCCTGTTGATTTGACCCTGGCTCAAATCCTGTGAATGCAAGAATTCCATTTTATCTTTTTTGAGAATATCAATTTTCTTCTGTTCGCCTTCAAGCACGGTTCTCGAGTTGGTGTTACTGCTCCTGGCATTCTTTATGTCATCCAACAGGCTACTTAGGCTCTTCTGATCCAAATTATCCGGAATTTTATCCTCAATTTTCTTCAATTGGCCTTGTGCCTTATTTATATCCGCATGAGCCTTTTCTACATTTGTTTTTATGGACCTTACATCATCAGGTGACAGCTTGATGCTTTTTTCACCTGCAATTGAATCTAATCTCCACTGCATTTCCTTATCTGTATATTTGACACTCGTGTTTTGTTCTATCTTGGCTTTGGTGCCGTTCATTTGGCTATTAATATTGCTTATGTTGCTCTTCTGATGTGCATCAATATCAGCCTTAAACTGCTCAAGCTTTGCTTCATTAAGCTTTGTCCGGCTGCTCTGTGTTTGTCTAAGTTTCGCTATATTTTGGAACATCTTCCCAATATTATAATAATAGTACATTTGTCCGAACAATGTGTTAATTGCATCAATATCGTTTAAAAAGTCTGTGACCGCATTTGCAATGGCAAGCTGTTTTATATATTTATTTGTGTCAAGTACAGCCGCAGACAGGTCCATTCCAGATTTATCCGTAAGGCTTCCGATATTGCCCTTTAACTTGTTCAACTCGTCTTTAAGATTGGAAAGACTGATACCGTTGATCTCCGTATCTATAGCCAGTGGTGTTATAACTATCTTATTATTATAGTTTTGCGTGTCCACATCCAGCCCCGGCAGTTTGGTCAAACTGGTCAGGTCTTCACTCGAGCTTATAAGGAAACCTCCCGATACTGTTTTTCCCGGTTCAAGATCTCCAAATTCAAGAACATCCTTCTGGAACCAATCCCAGATACCATGCTCGCTATCCCTTACGGCAAGTATCTGTGTTGATCCTTCCGAGCTTCCCAGAATACTTGGAAGTTTTACAGATACACGGGAAGCATTTCCCTTTCCTGCATTTGTAGCCCTCACTATAAGCTCATAATAATTTCCATATTCCTTGGAACGCTGGAGCTTGTAGTTGATAAACAGTTTTGGAGAAGGCTCTGCATGGAACTTCGAAAAATGTTTTACTCCAAAGTACTCCACATTAGTGCCTTCTGTTTCGGTATTGTTTTTGCTGCCGCTTTCTTCTTCGGAACCGTCCTCACGTGCATACATGCCGGTACCTGCACTGCCGTTCAATCTTCCTGTATTGTAGGAGTAAACAACGTATACATTTACATCACCGTCAAACCCTTCGTTTTCATCCCCGGTTCCATAAAGTTCCTCATCGCTGCAGTTTTTCTTAAATGTTACGGATGTATTCACCTTGTCTTTCGGATTTAAAACAGGTACTGTAATTGTGCCGTTTTCGGATTTAAAACCTTCGTACGTATTGCCGTTCTTATCCTTTGCAGTCACATCAATCAGGAAATAGTCATTTAAGTATCTTCCTCCTTCAGGTAAAACGCCGTTTTCATCCAAAGGTTTGTCTGTGAGTACAATCTCATACCTGGAATCGTTGACAAATTCGTAGGATGAAGGATTATACAGTGTAAAATCGGCATTAAATGTCTGTTCCGCCATACCGATGTCCTGTTCAAAGCCTAATGACGCTGCCATATTTCCCATATTTTCCAGCTTGGAGGCACTCTGTCCAAGATACTTGAGGTAATTTTCACTGAAAGACCTCTGACTGAATAATGCACCCGTTTTTGTTTCAAACGCTGCATTCACGTTGATATTCATGTCATCCCTTGGATTTTCATCCATTACATATGCTTCGTATGGCACATAATGCATTCTTCCCGGTAAAATCAGTTCAACATCTTCAGAGCTTCCATCTTCATTTATTCTGGTTCCTTTAACCTTAAGTTTATAGTCAAATATACTGAATCCTCCGTAATACCTGGGTATTCTATTGGTTGGAGGGTAGTATTTGCCGTCGCTCTCGGGTTTTACACCAATGAGATATGTATTTGTTTCCTTACCCTCGGAAATAATCCACGTTCCTTCCGACATTACACTTTCACCTTTTATCCATGCTTTGACCCTCTCATCTGTCACGCCTTCAGGAACTGTTGCCTTGTACTGTCCCGGCGTGCCGGTTTCCTCTATTTTTGCATAGTCGTAGAACTTGTCCTGATCTATAACTACCGAGAACCTTTTTTCTTCTTCAGGCATAATGTCACCAAAGTCATACCTGCCTAACACCTCATCCCAGCCTCCGCCGACATTTCTGAACTTTATACTTCCCTCAGGCAGGTTTTCATCAAGCTCGAGTACTTCAGCCTGAACATCATACAAAATACCTTCCTTGGACGGATTCTTTATGGCCATAAAATCTACCGCACGCATAAGCCCTTGCGAGAACCATGTCTCGTATCCGGGGAAATTGCTTATAACACCGGGTTCATCCTTATTTGTATTGAGTTTTAAATCCAGAACCTTATCGGTTTGGTCGCCGCTTGTCACCCTGGAATTCTGAAAATCTTCCACAGTTTCCATATTCCATTCCAATGTAAACGGGTTCTTTTCAATGTAAAGCTTTATAGGCTCAAGCTCAATAAGTGCAGGAACATCCAGTGTACCTTCGAAAGTCTTGAAACAAGGCGCAGTAACTTTTACAATGTATTTTCCTGCAGGAATGTTTTCGAATTTTGAAACAGCATCCTTTGTGAGTGCTCCTCTGTAAACATTCGATTTTGTCTGCTTTCCTTCCTCTGAAACAGGGCCCGTAAGCAATATTTCCGCTTCATTTACAGGCGCAGATTCTTCATCCAGTACCTGCAATACAAACGTACCCACGTTTGCAGCTCCTACGTTCACGGTTATCGGTACTTTTGTCTCCCCGGTATTTGATGTAATGGTCACATAGTCACTATACATACCAGGCTGCACAGCTTCTGAAGGCTCTATGTGCACTGCAATTGTAGCACGTGCATTGGTATCTCTGATACTTAAGCCTTTGCTCACAGGTTCTACCATATCTGTACCCGAAGTGGTTACGCTTATCCAAGGCAGAGTCGCAGGCGGTGTTATCGTTATTTCTTTTACGGGGGCATTTCCGGTATTCATTATATGTATTACCTGCGTATCGCTGCTGCCAGGTCTTAATGATGCGGTTATCTTTTCTTTCTTAAACGCACCTACAATGAAGTCCTTTTCAGACATGGCTTCGTTATTAATCTCAACACCGCTGCCTATATCAATTCTGATTTTGGGCTCCGGTTTTTCTATATTTATTGAAAGAACCGCTTTGTATGAATATCCTTCCTTGCATGCCACAATCAGTTCAAGATTCCTGTCCCCTGCCAATACTTCGTTATCAGCCGTAATGCTGAGTTTGAGTTCCGATGCTGCGGCAGCATCAAGTACAGCCGGTATATTAC
>JAEZNF010000375.1 GCA_023441845.1 Bacillota bacterium
GCAATATTGTCAGGAGTTTTTTTCGCCTGTTCTTCAAAAATGCCGTGTATTGTCCGGGTCATCGGGTAGTTTGCCGCTGTATCATTAAACTCTTCTAATATTTGTTGAATTTCTCTACAGGACATAATCTCAATTTCACTAATCTTACATTCTGGATTTTTTATTATATGATTAAGAATGTTTGTATAGTGTGTACTTAACCTATTAATTGTTTCCTTTGTGAACATGCTTGTACAGTAGTTAATTTCAATTTCCAAACCGTCTTTCTTCTCTGTAGCTCTCATGGTAATATCAAACTGGGCTGTCTTTTGATTGTATTCAAATATTTCTATTCCAAGCCCATCAGCTTCAACGTCACCAATGTTCATATTCTGCAGAACAAAAACAGTATCAAATAACGGATTTCTGCTCAGATCCCTCTCAACATTCAAGTCTTCTATCAAGCGCTCAAGTGGATAATCCTGGTTATCGAATGTACTTAATACATTTACTGTAACCTCATGCAGGAATTCTTCATAAGTCTTATGTTGTCCGGGGTAATTTCTAATTGGTACGGTGTCAACAAACATTCCGATAGTGCTATATACGTCGGAATGCCTTCTGCCTGCTGCAGGCGATCCGATTATTATGTCATCCTGCCCTGAATATTTTGAAAGTAATATGTAATATGCCGAAATCAAAACCGTATATAGCGTAGCTTTATTTTTACGGGCTAAAGAATTAAGCTGTAAGGTAATATCTTTCCCAATATAAAACCTGATTGAATCTCCTTTAAAACTGTACTCGGCAGGTCTTTTATAGTCAACGGGAAGATTCAAAACCGGGAGTTCTCCTTCAAAGGCTTTAAGCCAATACTCCCTTTGCTTTTTGACCAGTTCGCTTTTAAGGAGCTTTTCATGCCATGCACTGTAATCTTTATATTGTATATTAAGCGGTTCTAACGTTTTATCATTATATAAACAGTTGAATTCCTTAACAAAAATCGAAGCAGATACACCGTCGGAAATGATATGATGTATGTCAAAGAATAGGTAGAACAGGTTTTCACCAAGCTTCAAAAGCTTAAGCCTGAATAAAGGTGAACATGCAAGATTAAAAGGCCGTACAAATTCCCGGGCCAAATCTTCAATCTGCCTGTCATCGGTAATTTCCACGTATTCAATTTTAAAATCAACCGTCCTGTTAATCCTCTGGACAGGCTCACCGTCTACAATTTCAAAAGAAGTTCTAAGAGACTCATGCCTCTTAACTATCTCCATGAACGTATTTTCCATTTTTTCTTTGCTGCAGTTTCCTTCTATCTTAAGCACATTGGTTATATTGTATGCCGTGCTCTTCCTGTCAAGCTCATATAACAAATACATCCTTCTTTGTGCGGCAGATAAAGGATAGTATTCCCTTTCACCTACCTTTTCAATAGGTTCATACAGCAGCTTCTTTGCATCCTCTATAAGAATGCAGGATATTATCTCTTCTTTTCTTTGTCTTATAAACGTTAATATTTCATCAGTTACAGCCCCCTTAGGAGCTTTATATTTTAAGGTTTCCCCATCCATCCACAGCTTTATATTTCTGTTATCAATAACATGCATAAATTCAGCGACAGACATATCGTTCAACTTGCTGTCACACCCTTTTGAAATCATGAGTATCCCCCTCAATTTATTGAAAAGTCTTCAAAAATATGCTTTGTCTCTGTCTCTTCAAACAAATATTTAAACCATTTTGTCTGTTCATCCATCGGAGTAATTTTAGTTTCCAGAATCTTTTTCAAAAGATATAAAGCTTCTTTTAGCTGTTCTAACGAAGCCTGTCTGCCGGTTTCGACAAGTTCATCCTTCATTTCCCTGATTTTCTCGTAAGGTCTTATAACGCCTTCCCCGTAAAGATTGTTGTCCAAATTACGGTTTTTTGTAGAGGCTGAAATTGCCAAACACTTTGACAAAAACTTCACCCCGTTTTTTACGGTATCATTATCCTTTCTTTTTCCGGTATCAAACCCTTCTCTTAACTTTTCAGCATCTTCACGGCTTTCAAGAGTATAGACATCTATTGATGGGGCATTTTTCTTCATAAGATTTTTCAATACCGCTTTAGGACCCATTTCAACGGCAATATTCACACCGGATTTACTCATTAATTCCATTGAAGACTGCCATCTTACAGGACTGAAAATCTGGCGGTAAAGATACTCAATAATACTGTTGCCATCTGGATAAGGCTCTGCTGTTACATTGGAAATTACAGGCCACATTATTTTTCCGGGAGTAATTTTACCGATCTCTTCCCTGAACCTTTCAGCTGCCTCAAGCATCAACGGACTATGGAAAGGTGCACTGACATTTAGCCTTACAACCCTTGCGCCTTTGTTTTTCAATATTTCTTCAGTTTCAGCGACCGCTTTTGTATGTCCGGATATAACTATTTGATCTTCTGAATTATAGTTTGACAGAACCACCATATGACCTTCCCGTGATATTCTTCCACACTCCGTTTCAACAGCCTCTTTATTTATACCGCTTACAGCTGCCATACTTCCATAACCGTATGGAACCGCCTCCTGCATGTACTTTCCTCTCATTCTTACAAGTCTTACCGCATCATCAAATTTTATTGCACCCGCACAGCAAAGCGCAGAAATTTCTCCCAGACTGTGCCCGGCCGTATATTCAGGCAAAAGACCAATTTCCTTAATATACACC
>JAEZNF010000396.1 GCA_023441845.1 Bacillota bacterium
AGACTATACTATGCTTACATTAATTTTGTTGAATTAGTGCAGCCAAGAATGCTTTTTTTTGAGAATGTACATGGGTTTACTGTAGGATTTAATCGTAAATATAAAGGACAAGAGAAGAAAGGTGAACCATATTCTGCAAAACTTATTAAGGCGTTAGAAAAGCTAGGTTATCAGGTTGATTCTAAAGTAGTACTGGTATCTGAATATGGAGTTCCCCAGAAAAGAAAAAGATTTATTCTGTTCGCAATTAAAGATCAAAACCCAAAAGAGTTCTTTAATAGATTACAAAATAATAAACAGACTTTTTTGCAAAGAAAAGGGTTGGCAGTACCTATATCAGTCGAAGATGCTATTGGTGATTTAGAAAAGCAGCATGGTGAAGTGCCTAGCACAGATACACCAGGGTTCATGAATGGTTTATATGGTCCGATAAATTCAAACTATCAAAGGTTGATGAGGGGTAATGTAGGCTTAAATGCTGTTCCAAGTAGCCATCGTTTTGCTAAGCAAAAGAAAGAAACTATTGAATTGCTTGAGAAATTAATGAAAGTATCAGATGAAGCAATTAGAATAACACCACATATGAACTTGGTAGAAGGATTGAAAAAGCGAGGAGTAACTCCATTAAAATCAGAGTGTATCTGTTCTACCATAACATCTATACCAGACGATTTTATTCATTATTCTGAGCCTAGAATAATGACAGTACGTGAAAGTGCAAGAATACAGAGCTTCCCGGATGATTATGAATTCTTAGGCAAATATACTACCGGTGGAGCAATGAGGAAAGTAGACGTACCTAGATATACGCAAGTTGCTAATGCTGTACCACCTTTATTTGCGGAGCAAGTCGGAATTGCATTGCGGGAGATGCTTGAAAATGAGTGAAACGTTACATTTTAGAGTCAGTGCTGGGCTAAAGAATATAATAGGCAAGGAACTTATTAATGATAAGTTCATTGCCATATTTGAGTTGGTAAAAAATTCTTATGATGCTGGTGCTAAAACTGTAACTATAAAATTCATCAATATTTATGGTGATAACTCCCAAATTATTATTTCAGATGATGGTAATGGAATGGCTAAGGAAGATATTATAAATAAATGGTTATTTGTTGCCTATTCAGAAAAGAAAAATCAATCATATCGGGATAACTTGATAAAAAGAAGAAGTTATGCAGGAGCTAAAGGTGTTGGACGTTTTTCCTGCGATAGATTGGGAGAAAAAGTTCAGCTATTATCTAAAACCCTTAATGATAACGAAGTTAATTTGGTAAAAATCAACTGGAACGATTTTGAAAAGACAGATTCTCAAGAGTTTCGGGATATCAATGTGTTTTATGATACGACAAGCACCAGAGATATTACAGATCAGGGAACTGTTATAATTATTGAAGAATTAAGAGAAGAATGGAACCGAGATGAATTACTTAAGCTAAAAAAAGCTTTGACACAGTTGGTAAATCCTGATGCGACAGAAAATTATGATAGATTCAATATCATACTTGATGTAAGTGAAGAAATTGACAATGATGAAAAGGAAACCAAGAAAACTAAAGGGAAAAATAGTGTTGTTTATGATAAGGATATTGTCAATGGAAGGATTGTGAACTATGTTTTTGAAGCCTTAAGTACTAAAACAACAAAAATTGAAGTGGAGATTTCAGAAGATGGGAAAAGTATTACCACAATACTTAATGATAGAGGAATTAAACTTTTTGAAATAATTGAAAAGAATAAATACAGAATAAAAAATATTAAAGGAGCATTATATAGTCTGAATAGTCAAGCAAAGGCAAATTTTACGAGAATTATGGGCATACAATCTGTTAATTATGGAAGTGTTTTTATTTATAAAAATGGATTCAGAGTATATCCATATGGAGAACCTGATAAAGATTTTATGAATATCGATAGAAGAAAGGCGCAAGGATATAATAGATACCTTGGAACTCGCGAAATTAATGGCCGTATTGATATATACGGAGATAACAATATTTTTATTGAAACTTCAAGCCGAAATAATGGTTTTATAGCTTCATACGAGATGACAGAGCTAGAAAACTTCTTTTATGAATACATGTTAAAACCTTTAGAAAAGTATGTAGTTAATATAATCCATTGGGGAGAAGAATTTGTAGATGCTCAAAGCTTAGCTGAAAATATTAAAGATTTTGATGACCTTGAGGCTATTCTAAAAAAAATAAAAGCAAGATTTAAGGAAGATAATTTGATTAATGCAGAGTATAATCAAGATATTATGCAAATAATCAATGAACGTAAGAAGAAGGCCGTGTCAGAGGATATTGAGGACTTAAAGATTATTGCAAGGGATATTAATGATGATAGAATAGTTCAGCAAGCTGAAAAAGTTGAAAAGAAAACAAAGGAATTAGTAAAAAGAGCTAAAGAATCTCAAAAAGCAGTAGAAGTGGAAGCTAAAAGGCATGAGGAAACAAAGAAGGAGCTTGAAGCTACAAAAAAGCAAGTTGGTGTTTTGCAGTCACGAGTAGATGTGACGGCTGATAGTGCAGTTAATGCAATGCATATAATGAAAGCTTATGCAGATACAATAGATTCAGATATAGAAGAAATTTTCGAATTGGTAAGAAAAGGCTTGGATTTTGATGAGATGAAGGAAATACTTCATGAAATTAGGCAAACTTGTTCGAAAATTATGAATGCATATAATCTTGTGATAAATACTGAATATAATGCTGATACCGGAAATAAAGAATTGGATATTGTTAAATTTGCAAAGACGTATGTTCAAAAACAATGGAGTCATAAATTTAATGTTTACATATTAGGTGACAGTGAAATGAAAATGCCATTTAACCCTTTGGAATTTAGTATTGTAATTGACAATATTGTTGACAATTCTCGAAAAGCCAATGCTAACAAATTAGATATTACATTTTCTCATGAAGATAAAGTAAATTTAATAACGTTTCAGGATGATGGCTATGGATTAGAAACTGGCATCGATGTAAACAAAATTTTTGAGCAAGGTTTTACAACAACGAGCGGAACCGGAATTGGTCTATATACAGTAAAGAAGTATATAGATAAGATGCAAGCGACAATTTCAGTAAATCAGGATTTTAAAGCCGGATTTGAATTACAAGTGAGGTTTTAATATGGATACTAATTTTAGGATGATTTGGTTTGAAGATGTTGATGAATGGTTTGATTCACTATCAAGAAGACTTTCTCGATACATAAAAGAGAAAAATTTTAAAGTTGAAATTAAAAGGGTAAGAGGTGTAAAAGAATTTGATATAAGTAAATATCAAGTTCAAGATTACGATTTGCTTGTCGTTGATTATGAACTGGAAAAAGAGTATGAAGGTGGAATTGAAAAGCAAACTTATGGCTCACAGATTATTAATACAGTCAGAAGCGGCAAGTTTGTTAATGATGTTTTATTTTATTCTAGTCACGGATTCAGTATTATTAATGATGTAATGAAGAAAGAAGGACTCCAAGGAGTATTTATTGCAGACAGAGATAATGATGAGTTTATAAATATAGCACAAGCTTTGGTAGATAAAGCTGTTAGACGGTCAGAAAATCTTGTAAACATTCGTGGTGTTGTAATGGATAACACAAGTGAATTTGATAATAAAATACGAGATATTATAAGTATTTCATGGAGATATCTTGGTGAAAGTGAAGGTAAAATTGTCAATGATATAAAGAAAAAAATTCTTACAGATAATAAAAAAACCGCAGAAAAATTATTGGAAAAATATGACAAGATTGATTCTACCAACATAGACCAATTACTAGCAGAAAGGGATTTTTCAGCATATAGACAAGTTAGACTGCTGAATTGGTGTATAAACTCTAATAATGAATTGAAGGCAGTTTTTAAATCTGTTTATAATAAGTATTTCACGCCTAAAATTGGAGATGTTGAAATTCCATTTTTTGATAAATATAACGAAGATATTATTGCTTATAGAAACGCATTGGCTCACGTAAAAAAGTCTGAAAATGTTTCGGGTGATCTGTATATAGGTGAGATTGATGGCGAAAGTGTTACATTTGATCAAAAATTATGCAACTCTTTAAGGAAGTCATTAATCTTGTATGATACAGTACTTGATGAAATGTACAAATGTATTGAAGATATGTAGTTTTCAAATCAAAAGCTTAAAAGATTAATTCTTTTTATTTTATTTTTATATTAACATTATTTCAATAGCCTATAATATCATGTGCCCGATCTACTGAAATCATCAAGAAATTTCGCTATTAATTCAATTTGTGCCGGAGAGAAATTCTGTGCAGCGTTTATAAGAGATTTTATTTCCGGTGTCATGGATGAGGCCGATTGCCCAGTCATTTCAGATATATTAATGTTAAAGGCGGAAGACAGCTTCAATAGAGTATCTAATGTTGGTGATTTCTCACCACGTTCAATAGAGCTTAGAAATGATACAGAAATACCAGTTTTTTCTGATAATTCTTTTAAGCTTAATTTGTGCTGCTTTCTAAGTATCCTAAGTGATGCACCGAACTCTTTCATTACTAAATCCTCATTTCCTCTATGGCGTAATTATATTATATATACATGATAGAGATATTTCAAGAAAATAGGAGAAAAAGAAAGATAATCTTTGTGTAATTACTCTATAGTGTAATTTGCGCATTTGTATTTTACTCTATAGAGTAATAATATAATTTTGAAAGGTGGTGTATTTTATGCTTGCCCAAAAGTTAACAGAATTAATGAATAAGCATGAAATAACCTTAAAAGACTTATCTGTTAAAAGTGGGGTTTCATTATCGTATTTAGCTGACCTTAGAAAAGGAACCAAAAAGAATCCTTCCGCTGTGGTTTTAATAAGAATAGCAAAATCATTTGAATTACCAGTTACTTACTTCATTGATATAGAAGAAAAAGAAATGCGACTGTAGCACAAATTAAAATACCCACCGCTGCAACGGTGAGTATTCGTAAAATTTAACCCAATTATACCTTTAGCCATGAATCCGGAAAAACCGCCTAACTATGGCCTGGCTTTAGTTTTGCCAAAATTCATAACTGATTTAATTATAAGATATTGTCGGCTTATGCGCAAGAAGGAATATTTCAAGCCTTGAGCCTTTAAATATACAGAACATTGAAAACATAATATATCGGTACACAAGCAGAAACGGTAGGACTGGTTTAAAGCCCTGTGCGTAACACTAACCTATACGGAATGCTTGTCAATGCAGGTATAAGAGGCTGTGGGGTGACGGATAGGCAGGCGAAGATCCTGACGAGGTCTGAAGGGGTGCGGGTAACACAGGAGCGATGACACAAGGGCGAACCTGACATGTAATGGGTACATGGATGATGGG
>JAEZNF010000410.1 GCA_023441845.1 Bacillota bacterium
GTCCTTGCAGCAGCGGGTATTATATATCTTGCTCGCAGCACTTTATTGGGGAAAAGGGATTAAGAGCAAGTTTTTGTCGTTTGTTGACAAGTGTTTATTTTTATAATATCATTATACTGTTAAAAGGGAGTAGTTTTTATTACAAGGTCAACATACTGGTAGTTTTAGGACAGCTTTACCTTAAAAATTACCTGGCTTTGTAACCGGATTAGGTAACGAGACTTTTAGCATAATCCTTATATGGGTTATGTTAAAAGTCTTTTTTAATATATATGGCTTATTGTAAAAAATATAACAAATTTTAAGAGAGGGTGGATGGATTGAATACAGCATTTATGGCATATCTGTTTTCGGCAGGTGCGGTTGTACTGGCGGAAATGGGGGATAAAACACAGCTTCTGGCGATGGCTTTTGCTACAAAATATAAGGCTTCAAAGGTTCTTATAGGCGTATTTATAGCAACGGTATTAAATCATGCACTGGCGGTTGCCGCCGGCAGTGTTATAGGCCGGTTTGAGTCGGTTCAGGTCTTGATACAGGCAATTGCAGCACTATCATTTATATTTTTCGGTCTCTGGACAATCAGGGGAGACAAGCTTGAGGGCGAGGAGAACAGGAAGACAAGGTTCGGGCCTGTAATTACCGTGGCCGTAGCATTCTTTATTGCAGAAATGGGAGATAAGACACAGTTTGCAACGGTTTCAATCGCCTCGCAGTTTCCTTCAAATCCGCTGTGGATATTGATGGGTACTACAACGGGAATGCTGATTGCCGACGGTGTAGGAATTATTATCGGAGTGGTAATGTGCAGGAGGATTCCGGAAAGAACCGTAAAGCTGGTTTCCGCAGTAGTTTTTATACTTTTTGGATTTATCGGCAGTTATCAGGTTGCAGCCGGAGAGCTGAACCTTGGTACAGGCACAACAGCTGCGATAATGGCAGGACTTATTATTTTAACAGCTATTCCGGCGTATTATCTTGTGAAGAAAGGCAGCGGGAAGGAAGAACAGAATCCTTCGGTTGCCGCACACTGTAAAGTAAGACTAAAAAATCCTGAAACAGATAATAATTAACTATGATAGAAAATAAGCTGCATTAAAGATAAACAACTTTAAAATAATTAAACAGCGAAAAAAGCGATGCATTAACGCTTTTTGGCTACTTAAAAAATTCAATTATAAAGTTGTTTATCTATAAATTGGTGTACACTTTCAGAAGGGAATATGGATGGATTGGATTTTAAACCTGCTTGACTACATAATACATATAGACAGGTATCTGGCAGAAGTAGTTGAAAACTACGGCTTGTGGACTTACTTGATTCTGTTTGCCGTAATTTTTTGTGAGACGGGGCTGGTAGTAACGCCTTTCCTTCCCGGAGATTCTCTTGTTTTTGTTATCGGAGCATTAGGCTCAAGTGGGACCATAAACTATAAAATATCGGTAATTATATTGATGGCGGCAGCTGTCGGTGGAAATACCCTGAACTATTTTATTGGACGTATGATAGGAAAAAAACTTTTAAAAAGGAAAAAGATACTTTTGTTAAAAGTGGAGCACATTGATAAAACCAATAAATTTTATCAAAAGCATGGGGGAATTGCTATTGCGGTTTCAAGATTCCTTCCGATAGTCAGGAGCTTTGCTCCTTTTGTAGCGGGAATAGGAAATATGATGTTTTCGAAATTCTTTGTTTATAATCTTATTGGCTCTGTAATATGGGTTCTGGTGTTTTTTTCAGGCGGATTTTTCTTTGGAAAGATACCTGCGGTAAAGGATAACTTTTCACTGGTAATCCTTCTGATTGTTCTTATTACTTTTGTTCCGGCCTTATTTTCTTTTATAAGGCGCAAACTAAAAGCAGTGTAATTTAATTTTGACATAGAACGGTTGGTAGAAGCTGGCGGGCCCCCATTCGTAAGGATGGAGGGCTCTTTATTTTTTATGCACGGTTAGGCAATCGGGGTTGATTCTATAACGTATCGGGCGTGTTCGGATGTTTTAAAGGCATCAGGCGTAGGTTATTCAGGAGAATGATTATATCTGAGATTACATGAATTGGCAGTGACTGATAACAAAGATTACAGTAAAATAATCATAGTCGAAAATTCAAATAAGTTATTTAATTGTAATTGTATATTGTAGAGGAGGGGAAATAATGACCAGACAGAGGATGAAGGCGGTTTTAGCTATAGTTATGATTGCCATTACGGCAGTTGGCTTGATAAGCAGTGTGAATGCCGACGCGAAAGTACAAATAACCGGCATCGTAAAAGCCGGTTTGGATAAGATCGTTCCATATAATGACATGGAAAAGGATACACAGAAACAAACAAAACAGTTGCCGAAAGAACAACTAAAAGAACAGAATAATCAAAATAATCAGGATAAGCCGTTAGGCACTATTCTACAGGAAAAGGGAATAACAAATCCCGGTACGGGGTTACGGATAGTTATTGATAAGTCAGAGCATACTCTTACTTTGGTATATGACGGCACGAGCCTCAAAAGCTATGATGTTGAATTCGGCAGTGGAGGCAGCGGAGACAAGGCAGTAGAAGGTGATAGAAAGACACCGGAAGGAATCTTTTATGTTACAAACCGAAAGATAATGAACCCGCCGGACTATTATCTCGGGTCAAGATGGCTGGGGGTCAGCTATCCGAATGTTGAAGATGCAAGCAGGGGGGTGGCAGATGGGTTGATTGATAAGGAAACATATAATGACATAGTTAATGCAGTCAACAATGGTGAAAATCCTCCGCAAAATACTGCGCTCGGCGGTATGATCGGAATACACGGCGGGAGTGTCGAGAGCTTTGGAAGTGACTGGACTTGGGGGTGCGTAGGACTTAAGAATTCTGATATAGAGGATTTCTACGGCTATATTGTCGCCGGGACGCCGATAATCATACAAAAATAAGGGACTCGCGAAAAAATACGGGTTTACCGGCATGTAACCATTTTGGTGAGCTTTTCCGTACCGAATGATGCCGGATTGGAGCGGCGAATAAGGTTCACTCCCTTATTCGCCATTAAATTTGACTTTTACAATACTCGAAAACGTAAAACATGGCCGGTTGCCGCATCGGCAGTTTTAAGGCTTAAAACGTGCCGACTTTATTCAGCAGGCATATGCTGGGTGATGCAATGGAGCCCTCCGCCCCAGAGGTTTACATTTTCAGAATCTATACGAATAACCTGCCTTCCTGGAAATACTCCACGGAATATATCAATGACACCGTTTTCGGTGTCCCGAAGTATATCGGAGCGTCCGGGCTTCCAATAGGATTGAAATAAAACGGCGCCATTTGTGGCAGCATAGTTCAGATAGCTGCGGATAGGTGTCTTGCCTGCTTCATTTGGTTTTCCGTAGACTGTCGGCGGCATAGGTACTCTTATAATTTGAAATGGTTTGCCGTCTTGGTCGGTTGAATTCTTAAGTATGTTATAATTTTCTTCAAGCCTTAGATATGACTCGTTTGTGAAATTACTTGCATATCTGTCTCCTGGTAATATCTGTGCCAGAAGTATTGTGTTAGGACTGGCAAACCTCGCTATTTCATTTATATGGCCGCTTGTAATTTTGTCATCTTCGGCAAGGCCTTTTTTTAGCCAAATTATTTTCTTAAGGCCGAAAACCCTTTTATACTCATTCTCAATCTGCTGTTTTGTCATACCGGGATTGCGTTTTAGTACCACAGACTCGGTTGTCATTAAGGTGCCTTTTCCGTTTGATTCTATAGCACCGCCCTCGGATATAAGATTTGTGCCTATAACAGGAAGATTGAACCATTGAGCTACAAGCTTATCCACCTGACTTTCTACATTGATATAGGTTTGGCTTCCATCCCTGCTGTAATTGTTAAATCCGAAATCTACAACGTTAAGCCTGTTATTGGCGTTCATTACAAAGACCGGACCCACGTCCCGGGTCCAGATAGACATATGGTTGATAACGTAAAAGCTTACATTGGTGCCTGAATAACCGCTTGATTTGAGTAAAGCCCTTATTTGGGCGATTTCATCCTTGCTTCTTGTCATCACATTGACCTTTATAAACGGGTCAAAAGCTTTTATAACGTCTACCATAACAGGGTTCACCGGGTGATTGCCGGTGTTATAGACTTCCGACGGCCACTGCAGCCAAATGGCCTGCTGTTTTTCAAATTCACCCGGAAGCCTGTAGGAAACAGAAGTATTTCCGGGAGTGTTCCCGGAATTGTATTCCAGTTTTGTGATGTTGTTATTGTTGTTTTGTTTTTGAGGCAGGTATTTCCACACACCTGCCAACAGAAACAGTAAGAATATTGGAATGATTATTAAAATTGCAGGTATCCTTTTCATTTTATCTCTACCTTTGTGATTTTAAAAATTTTATTAATTGATTAAAAAAGTTGTTTGCTGTTTGCTTAAATCAAGCTTTAAAAATTGTTACGAATACTTTATCACCTGTTATGCCTGCTTCAATTATAACAGGGTAATCCTTTGAGTTACGGAATTTGAAATCCATGGTTCCATAGCTTACAGCAGCATCATTTCCCTGGGAAACATAGTGGACATCTTTGCTGTGTGAATGCCTTTCCACAATTTCCAAACCGGATTTTAAAGCAGCATTGTAAAGGGTGCTGCTTAACTGGCAAACACCTCCGCCTATAGCTTCTTTCCTCTTTCCGTTCATAATAACTTTTGCCTTTTCATACCCATCCTCTGAGGACCTTTTCCCAACAACCGTGTTAAAGGAAAAAACTTCTCCCGATTCAACTTTGAAGCCGCTTATTTCACTGGCAGCGATCGATATATTATTAACCCTGTCAGGGTCCGTATCAAGCAAAGTTGTTTCAAAGCCGGCAATAGGCACTCTTTCGCCGGTGGGTAAATTCCTGTCCTCCGTGGGGCTGGGTTCAGGTGACTGAACATTATCAGGAGGGTTAGTGTTTTGTACAGTACCGACAGGTGGTGAAGCATTTCCCGAGTTGAACTTTTCCTGCTCTGCTATTGGGCTTTTGGCTTTGCACGAAGTTTGAGCAACAGCATTAAGAATAAGTAATATGGCAATTAAAATGTGTTTGAATTTATTCAATCTATATCACCTCTTTATATTAGTATTTTTCAGGCAATTGATATAATCCGATGTAAGTGTTACATAAGTATGTATATTTATGTAACACAGTAATATACAGGAGGCTTAAAATGATGATGTTAAGAAATATCTGATTTTGTGTATTGCTTTTCGAATAGGTAGTGCTTTTTAACATTACTAATTTCTAGGCATTTTTTATGTTAAAAAGCACTACCTCTGTTTGTGCCACGCTTCTGGAAACGAATTCTGTTACGGAGTACTAAATGAAGGCAGGAAGTGGAAAGTGTATTTTCTTTGGTTTAATACAAATAATATTAAGACAGTAGAAATATATACTGAAATTTACAAGAATGGTGAATCAAATTGATTAAAGGCAGATTAAAATTAATATCCCTGTTAATAATTTCATTCTTGTTTCTATTGCCTGTATCATGCTCTGCACATAACCCGTCTGATAAAGGTAAACTAAAAAGTGCGGAGCCGCAGAACAAGATGGAATCACAAAAACGTATGTCAGCTGAAGGTAATCCGGGTATATTGAAGAAAACAGGAGAAAATTTAACATCAGGAGCTGTAACGCAGGTACCATGGGAAAATGACGAAGGTTTCAAATCTGCACAGCAGAAAAGAGGTACATTTGAAATGCTGGCTGCTTATCGTACCGTACTGAAAGACCCTCTTTCCGGTGAAGAAGAGAATGTACACCTGGCTGCCCGCTATCTTGCAGGTAATATGGTAGAACGGGGACAGGTTTTTTCACAAAACCGGCAAATCGGGCCATACACGGAAGAGAGAGGATTCAAAACCGGACCGACTTATAGCGGGGCAAATCTTGTAAATACTGTCGGTGGAGGGGTGTGCAAGATAGCATCTACCCTGTATAACGTAGTTGTTTTAAGCAATCTCCAGGTTGTTGAGAGGCATAACCACAGCATGCCGGTTCCTTATGTTCCTTATGGACAGGATGCTACTGTATTCTATGGGCAAAGTGATTTTAAATTTAAAAATGATACCGGGTCTCCAGTATTAGTTTGGGCACAGGGCATAGACAATATACTTTATATAGGATTTTACAGTAAAGAAAAGGCTCCAAAGGTAGAATGGCATCATGATATAACAAATACGAAAAAGGCGCCGGATGTCTTCCGTAATAATACATTATTGGCTGCAAACAGCGAAAAGAAGGTTGCAGAGGGAATGGATGGCGCAACAGTAAGGTCGTGGGTTACTATAGAAAAAGAGGATGGAACAAAAACCGAAAAACAAATGGGAATAAGCTATTACAAACCTTTTCCCAATATTATCGAAAAAGGCATTGCGGTAAAATAAGCAGAGAAATGAGAAAAAACCTCTTCCTTTAATCCTTTTAATCCTTTAAAGCTGAAAGGAGAGGGCTTTTATAGCTGTAATAAAACGGAATGGTATAGAGTTATACAAAACAAAACTACTGCCGCTTAACAAAATAATTTCTTGAAATTCATTTTGTTAAGCAGCAAATAAATATATGAAGTGCTTTCTAATAATTCATTTTCTGGAAATGAATTATGTTCAAAAGCGCTATATAGTGAATTTCTTTACTGTTTCAACAAGTTTTTCGGTACTCTTTTTCACTTCGTCAGTACTGTTAACAACCTCTGAAGCCTTTCCTGATGCAGTGGAGACCTTTTGGGCAATGTTCTGGGCACCTGCTGCCACTTCATTATTTGCTTTGGATACTTCACTGATAACTTTTACAACTATGTTAATGGAATTTGAAAGTTCACCTGAAGTTGAACTGAAGTCTGATAACATATTGCTGATAGAGTTAGCATCCTTATTATACTGCTCTCCGGCATCGACAAGCATGTCATAATCCTTAATTACATGACTGTTAATAAACCCGAGTATTTCCTCAGAACTGGAAGAAAGATTGGCAACAGAATCAAAAACCGCAGATGTTACATTCTGTATTTCTGAAACTGCTTTATTAGAATCTTCGGCAAGTTTTCTGATTTCATCGGCGACAACAGCAAAGCCTTTTCCGGCTTCACCCGCCCGGGCAGCCTCAATTGATGCGTTAAGAGCCAATAAATTGGTTTGTCCGGTAATCTCAAGTATTGTTTCGGTAAGCAGTTGAATTTTTTCAACGGCTTTGGATTTCTCAACAGCTTCCAAAAGCTTTTTTTGGCTGGCCTCGTAAATATCGTTTGCAGATTGCTTTGAATCAATGGTATTTGAGTTGAGCTGCATTGCCCTTTGGCTTATAGCCGAAGCATTTATGTAACCGTCCTGGGCTTTTTGGGATATTAAATTTGCACCGGAGCCCATTTCATTAGCTATAGAGTTCATTTGCTCGGTTGAAGCGGCTGTTTCTTCCATACTGGCTGCCAATTCCTGGGTAGTGCTGGAGATGTCTACAATTTCGACGTTTAGCTCGGATATTTGAGAATTCACTTTATTTGATAAATTATCGATATTTCCGGTCTCTTCAGTTATAACATTTATGATAGACCTGACTTCAGACTGCATCTTGTCTGTTTGTACCGAAAGTACTCCTAGTTCATTGTTGATTTTCATAAATTTAGACGGGAGGCTTTGTGTAAAGTCACCTTTTGCAAGCCTGGACATATGTTCAGAAACTGCCACAATCGGTTTTGAGATACCGTTGCCGATAATATAGGATAAAACCATAATTAACAAAATTGCTATTGGAATAAGCATTAAGAGCATCTTGGTTATATCCCATCCAGGCTTTTGTATATAATCTGAAGGAACTTTTGTGATAAGCTTCCAACCATTGAGCTGCGGTATGGTAGAGAAGAAAGCATATACCTTTTTATTATCAAAAGTATAATTGCAATACCCCGATTCCTGTGAAAGTATTGTTTTTGATGCATTAACAAGTTCGCCGGTAGTTGAGCCGCTTTTTTGGGAAATATTATCTTTAAGAACCAGCTGTTTATCCTTGTGAGAGATTATTAGCCCTTTACTGTCAATAATATACGATATGGAATCCTTATGCTGTACTTTGAAGTCTTTTATGAATTCATACAGGTTTTCAAGCTTCAGGCTTCCTGCTATTAAGCCAATAACTTTACCTTCATCATTTTTAATGGGAACTGCAATTACTGAAACCATTTGTCCCGTAGATTTGGATATGACCGGTTCCGACACAACAGTGTGACCGCTCATAACCGGCTTCCAGTAGTCTCTGTCGGTTAAGCTTCCTGCATTTCTTTTTAAGGCGGTATTATATTTTCCGCTTGCATCGGCAAAAAATAAAGTATCGTAAAAGTCCTTCTTCTGGTCATACTGCTGCTTCAAGTAAGGGTCAATCTTATCCCAGTCAAGCGTTTTAATAAGCGGCATGCTTGCATAGGTCTCCATTTCAATTTTCCTGGACTCAAACATATTGCTGATTGTTTGAGAATACGCTTTTGTAGCATTTTGTGTACTCTGGGATGTATTTTCAAAGAGTTTGAATTGGAAAAGAATAAGAGAAATAAAAGAAATGGAAAGCAGCATAATTAGACACCAAACTGCATAAGTTAACGTGATTTTATACTTCAACTTAATAAAATTATTCTTTCTGATTTTGGGAAGTTTCATAATAGGCATCCTCCTTGTGATAATTGGTATGCTATATTATTATCGGATGTATCATGTATATTCTTTATGGCACAAATGAAGTTTGACCAGGTAATATACATATTAAAGGGCTATTTAAGGCAAGTAATAGGATTTACAATTCTCGTAACGGGAAGCAGGATATTGACTTCCCGGAATCAGGGGGGGTATAATTGCTTTTATGATATAATGCTTATGGGTTATACATAAGTTAAACGGGAGATGAATATGCGTATTTTAGTGGATGCGGATGCTTGTCCGGTTAAGGAAATAATCGTGAGAGTATCAAAACAGAATGCCCTAGAAGTTTACATGGTGTGTGATACCAGCCATGAAATAAACGACGGTTACAGCACTGTAATAACGGTTGATAAAGGGAGGGACAGTGTTGACATAGCGTTAATAAACCTGGTAAAAGCAGGTGATCTGGTTGTCACACAGGATTACGGGGTGGCAGCAATGGCCCTCGGAAAAGGTGCAAGGGCTGTGAATCAAAACGGTATTGTTTACTCGGATAAAAATATTGACCGGCTCCTGTTTGAAAGGCATTTGGGACAGAAGCTAAGAAGAGCCGGCAATAAGACATCAGGCAGCAAGAAGAGGTCAAAGCAGGATGACGAAAGGTTTGAAATAGTACTTAGGGAACTTATTAGGTAGAAATCAAACCTTTCCTTAATGTTATAAAGCATTCAAACCGGCGGAGTTAAGATAATTCCACGGCTTGTTGTAATGCGGCTGGAAAAAGAAATCTACAAACGCAAGCTGGTCGATTGTCATTTTGTTTTGAATGCAGACTGAAAGCGTATTTATGGATTGGGTCAAATCTGCCTTTGATAAAATTTGAGCGCCCACAATCCTTCTTGTTTTGGTTTCATATACTACTTTAAGCAGCAGTGATTCATACTCGGGCATAAATTCAGGACGGTAGTTGTCGATTACCGTGGAGGATTCAACTTCCATGCCTAATGATTTGGCATATTCCTCGGTAACACCGGTTGCGGCAATATTATAGCGGTACACCTTTATTCCGGATGTCCCCTGGGTTCCCATATATTTTACAGTTGGGTCATTTATGTTTATTGCAGCAAGTGTCCCCATGCGTACTGCGTTGGTTGCCAGCGGTATGTATTCATGCCGGCCGATAGGATTATACATGACCGCGCAGCTGTCCCCGGCGGCTAGTACGTCCTTAATGCTGGTTCTCATATACTCGTCTACAATAATTGCCCCGTTTGGAAGCATATCGAGCTTGCCCCTGAAAAGGTCGGTATTCGGCTTGAAGCCGATGCACAGTATTACCAGGTCTGTATCATACCTTCCCTTATCGGTTACAACACAGCGAACCTTGTTATCTGTGCCTTCAAACTCCACTACGTTTTCATTGAGAATGAGTTCTACAGATTGACCGGCCAATTCCTTTTCCGCCGTATCGGTAAATTCCTTGTCGAGATACCTTTTTAATATGCGCTCCTGGCTGTCTATCAAGGATACTTCCTTACCTTGATTCCTGAAAGCCTCGACCAGTTCGACTCCTATGTAACCGGCTCCGACAACTGTTATTTTTTGAGCGGTTTTGGCTTTTTCTATTATTGAATTGGAATGACTGTAGTTTTTGGAGAGTAATATATTTTCAAGATCAATGCCTTTAATTTTAGGAATAACAGGCCATGAACCGGTAGTAATAATGAGTTTGTCATATGTGTCGGTGAATTCTTCTTCTGTTTCGATATTATATACGGTAATAGTTTTTTGGTCAAAATTCACATTTTTGACATCATGCCTCATTTTTGTGACTACGCCTAAATCTGCAAGCTTTTCGGGAGAACTGTAAAACAGGCCTTCGGGGTTTTTAACAACTCCGCCTACATATAATGCGATTCCGCATGAAAGGAATGAAATATTATCGTTTCTCTCATATACGGTGACTTTATACTCAGGGTGCAGCTTCATAAGGTTTGATATGGCAGCTGTGCCCGCATGCGTACAACCAATAACAACTACTTTCATTTAATCAGTCCCTTCTTATGATATTGATATAAAAACTGTCAGTTAAAAATAAATGTATTAAATTTATTCCCTAAAACAGCCGAAAATAACATGAAATTTGTATATAATTTTTACTAAGGGTCATGAGGGCCTTTTAGGCAGGCCAAATAAAAGGCTGTTAAAAACTAAAGTTTTGTTACCTATTTGAATAATTTAAGTATAATTAGTGAAAGCAAAAATAACCGGTTGTTTAATGCAGAATTTTAAATTGGGATGGTGGGGATATATTTTGAACAGGGACAACGTATTGATAGAAAATGTTCTTAGAGGAAATGCGGACTCCTTTTCCATACTGGTCCAGTGTTATCAGGATCAGTTGTATAAGTTTATATACAAGCTGACTGTATCAAGGGAAGATACCGAGGATATCCTTCAGGAAGTATTTATCCGGGTGTACAACAATCTATACAGGTATAACAGCAGGTGGAGCTTTTCTACATGGCTTTACAACATTGCGGTCAACGTTTTCAAAACCCAGTACAAGAAGAAAAAGAAAACCCCGGAAAGTATTGATAATGAGGTGATTGATTATCTGTCGTGCAGTATTTCGGACTGCCCCGATGTGGCATATGAGATGAAGGAACAGAGGGCATTAATAGT
>JAEZNF010000526.1 GCA_023441845.1 Bacillota bacterium
GATTTTCAATTCTGTGGCTTGTTGCTTTCAAGCCATCAACTTTTAAATCGGCTCCGAAATAATTTAACATTAATTCGGAATGATCCCTGGACTTTACAGCCTCAATAACCGTAGTTTCACCTTCGGCATAGAGACCTGAAATGAGAATCGGGGACTTTATTTCGGTGTTTGAAAATGAGAGCTCATAATTTATGCCCTTTAACCTTGAGGGTGATATTACAAGAGGGCAAAGGTTGCCGTCTTCTCTTCCGGAAATGTTTGCACCCATTAGTCTCAAAGGTTTTACTACCTTACCCACAGGCTTTCTCTGGGCAGAATCATCTCTTGTGAGTATTGAACTAAACGCCTGACCTGCCAGAACTCCAAGAAGAAGCCTTATTGTTGTGCCTGATTTTCCCGTGCTCAAGGTAGTTGGATTAGGAGCTTTCAAGCCATAGAGACCATTTCCGTGAACCCTTACCTTGTTTTCAGATGCTATTTCTATACCCACCTGCATTTTCCGGAAACAATCAATTGTACTCAAACAGTCTTCACCCATCAAGAATCCGTCTATCTCGGTAATACCTTTTGAAATAGCACCAAATATTATAGCTCTGTGGGATATGGATTTATCACCGGGAACAGTTATTTCGCCCTTCAACGAATCTCTCTGTTCGATTAACATTTTGCATTCCCCCGTTCAATATATGAATTTGCTGTCATAGGTTTACTTACTGCTTAGAAAAATTTATTTAAAATGGACTAACATTTATAAACCTTGTAACAATTAGTTGCCATCAACTCATATGCTCGATGCAAGCTTTCGGAATCGGGTAACGAAATCCGTAAACAGCCATGTACCATTTCTCTATTGTTTAAGACCTCTATATTCTTTATATTGACACCGTTTGACCCGAGAAGCGTAGCAATTTCTCCTATGATACCGGGTTTATCAATAACATCTACCATTAATTCATATATCGGATGAATCAATCCTTTCTTAACAGTAGAAAATTTATCACGGTAATTTTTAGCTGATTCGAAAAAGTCATATATTTCTTCTGAGGCATTGTTTTCAACATACCCTTTAAATTTTACTAATAATTCGACATAGATATCCAGAATTCCTTTAATTTGCTCTTTATTGCTTAAAACAATATTTTCCCACATTTCCGGGCTTGATGACGCAATTCTGGTAATATCCTTAAACCCGCCTGCGGCAATCATCTTCATTTTACCATCGGAAGAGTCCATATCCTTAACCATATTTACCAGAGAGGAAGCAATTATATGGGGAACATGGCTTATACAACCTGTAATTTTATCATGTTCTCCAGCATCTAAAACAACCGGGATAGCACCGATTCCTTTAACAATATCCTTCATAAGGTTTAGAGAAGCTTCGTTACTTGTTTTACTGGGTGTTAAAACATAGTATGCGTTTTCAAACAGGTGAACAAAGCCTGATGCATAGCCGGTTTTCTCAGTTCCCGCCATTGGATGCCCTCCTATAAACGTGGGAGGGTTTTCCATACCGTTAATATATGATACTATTTCCTGCTTTGTGCTTACTACGTCTGTTACTATACAACCCGGCTTAATTTTATCTTTAATAATATTGATGTAATCAAGAGTTTTTTTAACCGGAGTACATATGAATATAATATCGGAATCATATACAAATTGGTTTAACTCATTGAACCCACGGGTTATACTCTTATCTTTTATTGCTTCATCAATTGCCTCGTTTGACCTGTTTATTGCAGTAATGTCCTTAATGCCTACACGTTCTCTTAAAGCACGTACCAGAGATCCTCCTATAAGACCAAGGCCAATAACGGTTATTTTTTTATTCACCATATTTAAATTCTCTCCCCAATATTTCGGCAATTTTACTAATATCTTTACACAAATTATCGAAAGCTTCGGGAGTCAGCTGCTGAGCAGCGTCTGACAGAGCGCATCTTGGGTTTGGGTGAACCTCAACAATCAAACCATCGGCGCCGGCAGCAATAGCTGCTTTGGATAGGGGCTGGATATACTGCGATTTTCCGGCGGCATGGCTGGGGTCAACAATTATAGGAAGATGGCTTATATTTTTTACCACAGGTACGGCGCTTAAATCAAGTGTATTTCTTGTTGCAGTTTCAAATGTGCGTATACCTCTTTCACAAAGTACGACATTATAGTTGCCTTCGTTCATTATATACTCGGCAGCATTAAGCCACTCGTCAATAGTAGTAGATGGTCCGCGCTTAAAAAGGACAGGCTTTTTAGACTTTCCTACCTCTCTTAAAAGCTGGAAGTTTTGTACATTACGTGCTCCGATTTGAAACATATCCACATATTGTTCGGCTGTTTCAACAGCCTTTTCACTTGTAACCTCTGTAATAACCAAAAGTCCGGTCTCGTCCCTGGCTTCTTTCAAAAGTTTAAGGCCTTCCTCTTCAAGACCCTGAAATGCATAAGGAGATGTTCTGGGTTTGTAGGCACCGCCCCTCAGAAACTGAGCGCCGGACTTTTTAACCGCTCTTGCGGTTTCCAAAATCTGCTCGCGGCTTTCAACAGCACATGGACCGGCCATCAGTATAATATCCTTACCGCCGATTTTAACATTGCCTACCTCAACAACGCTTGGCTCTGGCTTAAAGGTTTTGCCTGCAAGTTTATATGATTCAACGATAGGCACCAGTTTCTCAACACCGGGCATAAGCTCTAAAGGTATGTCGCTTAAAGCTCTTTTGTCGCCTATTACACCAATGATAGTTCTTTCTTCGCCCCTGGAAATATGTATACCAAGCCCTAAAGATTCGAGAACTTTAGAAATTTCGTTTATTTCATTTTCCTTTGAACCACACTTCATTACTATAACCATAAAGAATCTTCCCTTCTACATTGCTGTGCGAAATTAGATTAACCCATAATACTTATACTGATTTCTTCGTCAATTGAAGATATAAAATGCTATCCGTTAAAAATGTTCTCAAGTATTGATTTTAATTTACATTGTAAGTTGGGAAATGTCAAGAATAATAGATTAGTTAATAACTGTTAACGAAATGCGTACAATCCCTGGTAAAACTTTGTTTCATAATAATATAAAGAAGAATCAAATTACTATGATAAAGTAAAACTTAAATAAAATCAAACTTTTTTGCACTGTATCCATATAATAGTTTGACTTTCCACCACAATTTATATATTATTATAGGGTATGGCTCTGAAATTTTGGAATCGCAAATAATTATTCACTTAAGTCTTTTGCGTACCCTTAATTACTAGGAATTGGCCGCGCAGAAAAGTGATATGGTTATTTGTCCTTCCCTTTATATATTTTAATAGTATTCATCCCGGTTTTTTTGGATTTTGTTCGTAAATCATGAATTATTTGCCTGATTTTAGGAATCATAAATTTGGAAAAAGGTTGTTACAAATTAAATTAAGGGGGAATTTATATGAAAGACTATACTAGCGAAAAGATCAGAAATGTCTGTCTTATGGGACATGGAGGATCTGGTAAAACGACTCTGGCGGAAGCTGTCATGTTTAACACCGGTGTATTGGATAGGTTTGGTAAAGTTGCTGACGGTACTACCACAACCGATTACGACCCGGAAGAAATCAAACGTAAAATTTCGATTAGTACTGCAATGGCCCCTTGTGAATGGAAGGATTATAAAATAAATTTAATTGATTCTCCAGGATACTTTGATTTTGTTGGGGAGGTAAAACAGGGAATCAGAGTTGCAGATAGTGCGGTAATCCTTGTTCCTGCTAAAGGCGGAGTAGCGGTCGGAGCCGAAAAGTCGTGGGCTTTCGCCACTGAACAGCGTATACCCAAAATGATGCTGGTCAGCAAGATGGACGAAGAAAACGCAGACTTTTTTGCTGTTATTGATCAGATGGTAAAAATATTCGGAAAGAGTGTTATAGCCTTCCAGCTCCCTATAATAGAGGGAGAGAAGTATGTAGGATATGTAGATGTTATAAATATGACTGCCAAGAAGTTTGATAAGGATAAGGTTGTCGATACGGCAATTCCGGCAAACTTAAACGCAAAGATTTCTGAAATAAAAGATGCTTTAAACGAAGCAATAGCTGAGACCGACGAAGAGCTTATGAATAAGTTTTTCGGAGGAGAGGAGTTTACTCATGAAGAAGTTACACGCGGGCTCTGCAAAGGTATTGCTGATGCTTCGATAGTTCCCGTGTTCTGTTGTTCCGCAATTAATAACGCCGGCATTCAGGCATTTATGGACGCGGTTACTGAATATATGCCATCCCCGGTTGAAAGAGGCGCTATAAAAGCTAAAAAGGCAGGTTCGGACGATGAAATTGAGCTAAAGCCTGAAGCCGGAGGACCACTCTCGGTTCTCGTATTTAAAACAATCGCTGACCCCTTTGTCGGTAAAATATCCATGTTCAGAGTATATTCAGGTACACTGAAAACGGATTCCACCATATTTAACAC
>JAEZNF010000488.1 GCA_023441845.1 Bacillota bacterium
CCCCTGCACCCTAGCTTGAACATACAGGTGCTTTCACCAAGCTTATTTGCAAAAATTCCTTTATCAAAAAACGATCTCCTGGGGCAACGGTCATGGATTAAGGTACTGTAAAACAACAACGGTCTATCTCTGCTGTCAAGCTCAGGTTCACCATATAGAAGGATATGTGCCAGTGTTCCTAAAAACCAGTCCGGGTGGCAAGGGCATCCCGGAAGCTTTATAACCTTTCTTTTTAGTACACTTTGCACACTGACACATGCAGCAGGGTTTGGTTTAGCTGCAGAAACACCCCCATGAGTAGCGCAGGCTCCAAGTGCTATAATATGTGTTGCTTTTTCCCCCAGTAGCTTGATTGCCTTAAGAGCAGTAACCTGCTCACCCTTCCATCGGCCGATAACATTATATAGACCGTTGTTTTTAGTTGCCACCGCTCCCTCTACTGCAAGAATATACTCTTTATCAGTAATACCCATTAATTGCTCTATGGCAGTTTCACCCTCAGTCGCCATTAAACTGTTATCATAGATAAAGTCAGTCATCTGAGAGATTAAATATTTGAAATCAGGATTTGCTCCATCCAAAAGTGAAATAATATTGCCTGAGCAACCTGTTAATTCGAGCCAAACCAAATTCTTCTTAACCAAGGTACCGCTCCTGATTTCATCCTTCACTTTATTAAATAAATCCGATGCTGTCTGAAGACGTGTAGCATACTCGGGACAAGTTTGTGTTGTATTCATCCAATCAACTTCCCTACCACTTTTAATTTGTTTAATATGGTCTGTCCTGCATGGCATGAGGCAAATTCATTTGTCAGATCTTTTCCCGCCTTAAGGCCAAAGTGTGATGCAGCAGCCCAGGCAGCATTATTTGTGACATCATATACTGTTCCGTTTACTGCCACATAGGCAGGATTTCCATCTTTTCCGTTAAACTTCGCCAGTTCCTGAAGTGTAAGGTCTCTTTGGTTATGTTGTGCCAACGCTGCAGGGCTTACCTGCATCTGGTTCATCTGGCAGCATATCACGCCACTTAAAAAATCAATCTCGTTCATTTTTGCCCTGAGTTGATACAGAAGCATATTTCTGGTGTATATACATGGTGCTGTATATATTAAATTGATATAGTTCTCCGCTTCTGCGGTAATAGTTTTTATCCTCGCGCATATAGCATTATCATAGCAATTCATAAGAGCCACTCCTACAAATCTATTAATTTAGTTGAATAAATATTCGCTCATTTAAAACAGAACAGATAGACATAATACATACTATGCTGCACTTACAGCTTCAGTTACTCAAACAATACATATAAATCTGTACTTTGTGAAAGATAATTATGAGACTCTTAAAAAGGATGTGTTTTTATGGCACTTTTAGGAAACCCCCTTCGTGGTAAATGTACCATGACAAATGTCCAATGAAGAACTTGCTTAGGCCCCCACGCTCCGCCCCAAACCACTCCTCGGTTTTCTGCGCATCATTACTGAATTAAGCTCGTGTTTTTTTCAATAAAGTCATGGGGGCTATTTCCGCAACTTCTACAGCATGGTTTAATAGCCTATAGTTAAACAAGCACTCAATACAATAAAATAATTATATTAATGTCTTGTTTGGGTTTTTTACACGAATCTTGGCCTTACCCCTTTACGAAATTGGGGTAAGGTGTATGGTGAATTGTCAATCATGTTTCAAGGGCGTTTTGGATAAATTTTAAGGAGCTAAGAACAATTAATTCTTAGCTCCTGCTTTTGCATATTTGTTATCCCTACAAACTGGAAGTTGTCGGAGAACTGTGGTACGTTCTTTTCCGAAAAGCGACCGTACTTTCCTACAAATTCCGAAATTCTTTTCTCCGTACCAGTTCATAACGGCAGCATAGAAGAATCTGCTACCGGGTTAAGGGTTTTTGACGTGTGTTTTCATATACGGTTTTCGCTCCGCACCATACGAGATACAGCGCCACGACAATCGAGCCTGCCATATCAAGTCGCCGTGCAACCTCTGTTCCCGGCATTAGCATTACTACAATGAGCACGCCGGTCACACAGATATCCACCAGTGATTTGGCGCGGTACAGCCTGCTCTGCACTTTTAGTATCGCACTATCGCCGTTTCTGCTGAGAACCGTATAGCGTACCCAGAAAATCGTGTTGGCAGCAGCACCCATCGCGGCGATGGCAAGTCCAGCGATGACGTTGCCTTTATCTGCGTTTCCGCCGAAAACTGCGAATATGACCATGAATATGCCGCTGACGCACATCATCCCGCCGACAAACAGGTTTGAGCGCAGTTCCATGTGCGCTTTCAAAGCTGCATCCATCCCACCAGCGCGATTAGTTCTGCGATACACGACAAAGGCGACTATGATAGCCAACAACTCCGCACTCCTGCGGAAAAAGTCCGCGATCTGCGTGGAGCTTCTCCCGGCGATAAGTCCCAGCCCTACAACAAGAGGCCCTGGTGCACTCATAATCACAGACATCAGCAACGTCCGGCTGCCACTCTTGCTTTGCATCAGACCACCCCCCCGAACAACCATGTAAGCGGCAGAATCACTGCCATTGCCGAGAGAATTTCTTTCATCTAATTCACATCCTTATCTATTTTCTTCCAAAACGAATTATTGTTTTTGAAGTACTGCATTATTTTCCTCAGCAAATTCAGATTTGTCTTTATCTATACTTTATCCCAATAGAAAAAACAGTGCAATCAAATATTGACAAAAAATGCACTTGAATATATAGTCAAAGAGCAGATGGCACATCCGCTCTAAAAGTTATCATAGAATTCCCTATTTACAGAAAAATTTTCACAGGCGGACCTTTCCCAATGAAGATAGTCTATATTCATTAGCTTATAATTATTTCTTCTCCTGGACAAAGAATAATTATGACTAACCTTTGTTGATCCTGCAAAAGTGATGCACATTGCCGATAGTGCCCTTGTAACAAAAGATAATCTGTTATCCATCAACGATGATACCTATAAATTTATATCGAGGCTTCCTGCAACATTTAAACTGGAGAAGGAATTAAGAGAACGGGCAGCTACCAGACCGGAACTTTGGAATGATATTACCAACAGTAAAGGTGAATACAGGCTGAAGGTAATGGGAAGCGGAAAATATGTAATTCAGGTATTATCCGATGAAAAAGCTGAAGCAGCAGTAATACTGGCTAATCTATTAGGAAATGATAAAACCGGTGCCGCCAGCAGCCTGTTTGATTACTAATTGGCAAGGCAATTAACTATTCCTTAAAGCAGCAACAATACCTTATGAACTATTTGCTGGACGGAAGTATATCTATTGATAATAACGCTGTTGAAAGGTCTATCCGGATTTTTGCAACCGGA
>JAEZNF010000491.1 GCA_023441845.1 Bacillota bacterium
CTTTGTTGCAATATTGACCTTTTCTTCCTCGGTGTAGCTGGAAAGATTGATTACTTCCATTCTATCCAAAAGCGGCCTTGGTATGGTATCCAGATTATTGGCTGTAGTCAAAAACATGACGTCGGAAAGATCAAACGGAAGCTCCATATAGTGGTCTCTGAAAGCAAAATTCTGTTCTCCGTCCAGAACTTCCAGCATGGCCGAGGCAGGGTCTCCTCTAAAGTCACTGCTCATTTTGTCTATTTCATCCAGCAGCACAAGCGGGTTTTTTGAACCGGCCTGTTTCAAAGACGCAATAATTCTTCCCGGCATAGCGCCTACGTAAGTCCGCCTGTGTCCTCTTATTTCCGATTCATCCTTAACACCGCCAAGAGACATCCTCACATAATTCCTGTTAAGAGCCCTTGCAATGGATTTGGCTATTGAAGTCTTTCCTACCCCTGGAGGTCCCGCAAGGCAAAGAATCGGGCCTTTCAGATTGTTTTGCAGCTTCCTTACCGCCAAATACTCAATAATTCTATCTTTAACCTTTTCCAGTCCATAGTGGTCCTCATCCAGAATTTCCTTGGCCTTAGCCAGATCAAGAACTTCATCTGTCGACTTGCTCCATGGCAAATCAAAAATCCAGTCCAGGTAAGTCCTGACAACAGAACCCTCTGCCGAACCTGAAGGCATTTTTAAAAGGCGGTCCAATTCTTTCAATACCTTTTTCTCTACTTCTTCAGGAAGCCCCGCGGTTTTTAATTTCTCCTTGTACTCCTCAACCTCACCTGTTATGCCCTCTTTATCTCCAAGCTCAGTCTGGATAGCTTTGAGCTGCTCCCTTAAGTAGTATTCCTTCTGCGTTTTATCAATTTGCTTTCTCACTCTTGCACTTATATTTTTTTCAATTTCAAGGATTTCCATTTCCTTAATAATTGTTTCCAGCAGTATTTCCAATCTGATCCTGGGATCAAATTCATTCAATATTTCCTGCTTTTGCTCAACCTTCAAAAAGATATTTGAAGCTACCAGATCGGATAATTGCCCCGCATCTTCAATTGTAGTAATAGATAATACCGTTTCAGGGGATATCTTATTACTTAACTTTACGTAATCTTCAAAAACCGACATTACTCTTCTCTTTAACGCCTCAATTTCAACCTGGTTTTCCTCATCAGGCATAAATATTTTCTCTACGACTTCCGCCATAAAGAATGGTTCTGTTTGAGTAAATTCACTTATTTCCGCTCTGCTTACGCCCTCAACCAATACCCTTATCGTATCACCCGGAAGCTTCAAAAGCTGTTTGACCTTTGAAATTGTTCCTACTGAATAAATATCCTCTTCACTCGGAGAATCAGTCTTCGCCTCTTTCTGAGTAACCAGAAATATTAACTGATTATTGATCATTGCCTCTTCCAAAGCCTTTATCGACTTTACTCTTCCAACATCAAAGTGTAAAATCATATAAGGGAATACCGTCAATCCTCTTAGAGGTAACAGAGGTAACACTTGCTTTTTAATTACTTTTTTTGATTCGTACATTTGACATCCCCCCGCCTATATTTTTATAACGGTGTATCCTTTCCAATTTAAAATAATAGCAATTAAATACTAATGACCAAAACAATTAAATCTGTAAATATCTTGCTTAAAAAACTATATACCACGCTGCATATCAATATAACAAAGCGGAAAAATAAAGGCAATACAAATTTTAATCCCAACAGTTGGTTATCGACATCACAAAGCAATTACACATAGTGCTATCATTATAAACTTTTGAAGTGCTGTTTTCAATTATTTTTATCTGGAATAAAAGGGAACACCTGCTTTAATGGTGCATGAAAATATTATAGACTTATTAATAAATATTATATTATATAATTTCAAAAAGGTACAGTCCCAAATATTTATTCTTTGTATATTTTTTGTATATATATATATTATACAGTTCCTTAGCTTATAAACCTCTGTATCAGACAGTTATCATATGTTTTTTAGTATTTTATAGTTTATTAAAGATAAACAACTTTATACCTAAAAATAATCTGTGGATAAATTCAATTTCAAAGTTGTTTATCTTTATTCGTGATTTCTCAAGTCATAAAGTTCTTGCAGCTTACTTGCCGGAAGATCTTTCTCTCCACCTAAAATTTTAGCCAATGCAAGCACCCTCGCAATACTTTCAGCTGCTTCCAGCTTAAAAAAAGCATCTGCAACACTTTTGCCCACCGTCATTATTCCATGGTTGGCAAGAAGTATGGCATCATAATTTTCTATATATTTTTCCACCCCCTGAAAGATCTCGTCTGTACCTGGAGTTCCATAATCTGCAAGCGGAATCTTATCAAAGAACATAATCATTTCAGGGTATGCTTTTGTTTCAATAGGCCTGTTGGCAACAGCATACGCAGTTGTATATGGGGCATGGGCATGAACTACACCCCCAATATCAGGCCTTCTTCTGTACGAAAAAAGATGCAGGCGGATTTCCGAAGAGGGTTTTAATTTACCCTCCAATATATTCCCGCTCAAATCAGTTACTACTACCATATCTTCGTCAAGCAGACCTTTGCTGACCCCGCTTGGCGTTATATATACCC
>JAEZNF010000519.1 GCA_023441845.1 Bacillota bacterium
GATAATACCGACAATTATATATACCGGAGTTTGTCTTGCAAATCAATGGTATGTGTATCATATTCAGAACGTGAACCCGAATGCTCCGTGGATTTCCATTGAAGACCCGTTTGCACATCTGATTGCCTGGGTGACCCTTTTGATGATGCTGTGTTCAATAGTATATATGTTCTATCTGGCAGGCAAGAAGGGTAAAAAGGAATCAAAGCCGGGCAGCAATAAGAAAAAGCCGCTAAAAGCGATATAGCAGTTGTAAAGTTATTAAAAAGGTTATATGTTTCGTGGAAAGACTAAAATGACTTTTATTGCGAAACATATAACCTTTACAGAAAGTTTGTTTTTTATGCAGATGCTTTTATCTACATTTTCTTATGTAAAATCTTTTTCGCAACATATATATAGCAGAATAACAATTTTTGAACATTTAGACGGTTAAATTATGATAAGATTTTTTGTAAATATATTAAAGATATAAAAAAGATTAAAGAGACTGAACCAAATCCCGTTAATATTAGGTTCAGCTCTTTTTTTGGAGATTCATTTAAAATTCTTAATACAATTTATAAAACAAAAAATAGGAGATAAAAGTACAAGACATACTATTATAATACATTACATTACTTGCAACAGCCAGCACCATTATTTCTAAACAATCACCATTTTTTCACAAAAATAATGATTCATTTTCAATTTTTACAATATGACAGTCTAAAAAAATACCACTTAACAAAATAAGTTCTTAAATTCATTTTGTTAAGTGGCAAATAAATATGAAGTGTATTTCTAATTTCAAAAGCGCTAATAAACTAAGATTATTCTCTTTTTATTTCTGCAAATACTTTGCAAAAAATTCTTCCATGGCTTTATAGAAATCAAATTGGTTTTCCTGGTTGGAAAATCCGTGGCCTTCATTCTCCTTAACCATATACTCTACTTTTACACCCCGTTTCTTGAGTGCATCAACTATCTGGTCGGATTCAGCTTTGTTTACCCTCGGGTCATTGGCACCCTGGGCCACAAATAAAGGAGTTTTAATCTTATCCGCATGGAAAACAGGTGAAACTTTTGTAAGGAGCTCTTTATCCTTTATTGGATCTCCGACCCTTTCGTATAACATTCTACGTTGGCTTTCCCAATAGGACGGTATGGAATTCAAAAATGTAAATATATTGGATACTCCTACATAATCAACTGCTGCTGCATATAGATCCGGTGTGAATGTTATACCGGCAAGTGTAGCATATCCTCCGTAAGAAGCACCATAGATACCTACTCTTTTAGGGTCTGCAATCCCTTGTTTAATGAGCCATTGAACTCCATCGGTTATATCGTCCTGCATTTTAAGACCCCATTGTTTATCGCCGGCATCGACAAACTTTTTACCGTATCCTGTAGAGCCTCTGAAGTTTATTTGAAGTACTGCATAACCTCTGTTGGCAAGGAATTGAGCCTCGGGATTATAACCCCAGACATCCCTCGCCCATGGGCCGCCGTGAGGATTGACTACTACAGGGAGCTTTTCAGGTGTTTTATTTGCAGGCAATGTAAGGTAACCGTGTATTGTAAGTCCATCACGGCTTTTATATGAGATAGGCTTCATTTCGGCCATTTTTGACGCATCAATCCAGGGCATTATATTGCCAAGGGGGTCCAATTTATCGGATGTGGAATTATAGTAATAATATGAGCCGGGATTTTTGTCGCTGCCCGAATAGAGAATAAATTTTGTCATGTCTTCTGAAATATCGTGTACGCTTATATTCGAGCCTTCTCCGATTTTGTCGGATGCCTTTTTAATTATAGCTTCGAAGTCCTTGTTAAAGTACTCGGTTTTTTGTTTGTCTGTAATGTATATAGCAGCAAGTATTTCTCTTGTAGACGGATTTGGAATTATGTTTGTAACATCTACATCATTGCGCTCGTATATAACTTCCTGGGCTAAGGTTTTTAAATCCATTTTTACTATTGCTGCAGTGTCTCTGCCGATATTTGATGCGGCATAAATGCTGTTATTATCTTTAGAAAACATAAAAGGACTTAAGGATTCGCCTGCCTTGGTGGAAATCAGCGGCTTAAACTCATCTTCTTCCTTTTCCCTGTACAATATAGTTGTCTCAATTCCATCAGTTATACCTGCCATTCTCACTTTTCCGTTGTTGTCGGTTAACCATCCGCTTATGTTTCCCGGGTTTTGTGCTACCATTACGCTTTCACCGGTTGAGATGTTCAGTCTATATATATCAAACAGTTTGGGATCATTCTTGTTCATCATAGTAAGTATTTCATTTTTGTTTCCTTTGAGCATATCAATATATACGGCTCTTACTCCGGAGTAAGGTGTAAGGTCAACATCTTGAGACTCTCCGTCCGGGCTTGCGGCATATATATGATAATTCTCATCGCCGGCATCGTCTTTCAAGTAGAGTATTTTGTCATCCTTCCATGCATAATCGGCTATACTCCTGTCCTTTGAAGATGTTATTCTTTTCGGTTCGCCGCCCGATGTAGGAACTACAAATACATTCAGCCTGTTTTCCCATGGGGCTGCATATGCAAGATAGTTGCCATCAGGAGACATACTAAATCCTACTGAAACGGGATTCTTGAAAAAATCCTCCATAGGAAGCTTTTCTACGCCCTTATTATTGATTTTTAAGTATTGCATCTTTCTGGCGCTGTTAAAAATAGTTGCAATCTCTGCGAGGTTTGCATTTTTATTCTCTTCAAGCTTTCCGCCCGGGTGTCCTTTTATAAGGCCCAGTTTTTTTGCTGCAACCGTGTAGTCCGATAAGCTCTTATAATTATCGCTGTCAAGGCCCATTGCCCGTAAGGATACCCTTACTACCTCGCCTCTTTTAACAGGTGCGTCTTTTGAGGTTAACTCACCGGCTTTAACCCATCCCAAATCACGTGCAATAACGTCGGGATCTTCTCCGTGGTTATATGAAAACCATATTACCGCCATCTTGATAAAACTGGATGTTTTAACGTTTTTTAAGGGCGCAGATTCAGAAGGGTTAACAATTCCTTTTGCTATGATCTGCTTCACATCATCTTCATACCATGGCTTTGCTGCCGCAAACAGGTTGGTAGGAAAGAGCATACTTAAAATAAATGCCATTGCTACTGTTAATGATACTATTGATTTTCTTCTTCCATTTGTTGAAAACATTTGTTTCTTCATCTCCTTAATTATTTTAGTATATTTTACCTTAATAGATACGATTAATTTAACCATAAGTTTACTATAGTTTCAACTTACGGCAGCGGTTAAAGAGCCCGAATATACTGAAATAACTGCATTAGAACATATTGTTAAAAAATATAAACTTTTAACAGAAGAATATTCAGAGAACATATCAGGCAAATATATGCTTAAATTTATCACCGGTGGCATGTAAAGTCAAAAGTTATAGAAAAACAGGCCTTAGAACAGATGAAGTATATTTGTAAAATCTTTAGTTAAAGTAAAGAATGAGATTTTAAAAAGTACCTGGTGGGTATTGTGTCAATGATAACTGTGTTTTTTTCTGAACTCCAAAGGAGAAAAAGAGGTATTCTTTTTAAAAAGATAGCTAAAGTAAGGAGCATTTTCAAACCCGCATTTCTCTGATATTTCGGAAACTGATAAGCTTGACCTGGTAAGAAGATTTTTTGCCTTATCCAATTTGCACCTTGTAATGAATTCGTTTGGGGTAATACCTAAGGCATTGGTAAAAACCTTATGA
>JAEZNF010000555.1 GCA_023441845.1 Bacillota bacterium
AAACAATACAGAAGAGCCTGTAATAAGGATTTGTTCACAAAGCAGCATGCCCAATACCTTTTTTAAGGTAAGCCCCATTGCTCTGAAGATTCCGAATTGCAAAGTCCTCTTTTGAATTGACATAATCCAATAAATTAAAAATCCGATAATGCAAACTAAAAGCGTTACAAGAAAATCAAGTGTTAACGCGCCGTTTGTTCCCTGAAACATTGGATCGTTTTTCATCTTTATTATTTGTTCGGCTGAGTCCTTTCTATCTTGCAGAGTAACTTTTTTCTCAACAATTTCGCTATAGACCTGATTGCTGGTAGTATTGCTCTTTTTCTTAAGCCAAACCTCATAGGGCTCTACTGAATACCGCATATGAATATAGTCCAGATTTGCAACTATGAAGTAAGACGCAGCTCCGTATCCGCTTTTTTTGTACGGATTAAATGTCGGCCAATAATCAATAAACGCATATATTACAGCCTCAAAAAAGTCATGCTTTCCCCATCTAATGTAGATGGTATCGCCCTCTTTGACATTGTACTTATCCTTGATTGACTGTGAGACCAGTACTGCATTGGGAGTATCGGTAATAAGATTGAGGTAATTATACCAGTGTGCCTTTAAAAGGTCTTCCCGGAACCATGCAACTTTTCCGAACTCATAAGGTTTAATCCCCATAACCGATACACGGTCTACCCATTCATTGTTTATTGTAGCGCTGGCATCATCCTGCCGGAATACTTTAGTCGCCTTTTCTACGCTCGAAAGGCGGGTATAAGGTTCAAACGAAGGCTCAAAGTAAATCAATTCCTCATTGTCGGCAGTTTTTTGAGTGCTCCCTGCCGAAGGCATTGACATACCCGGCATATCGGCATAGGGTTTATTACTTTTCCAATGTTCTTTAACAACAATATCGGTACCGGTAGCATATTGGATTTTCTCTTCTACGTTTTTATTTATTGTACGTGCAGTATTAGCACTGAAAATTCCAATTGACAGTGTCAGGATTAAGAAAATCATTAAGAATTGCTGCTGGCCTGCAGTTCTCCCAACTTGAATAAAGGTAGAATAATAAACGGGAGACCACCTGTTTTTACGGAGCCAGAATAGAAAGTTTACCAAATATGGGTAGAATCTCAAGAAAAACAGTCCGAATCCTAAAATGAATATAAAAGATACAATGAACAGTAAAGGATCTATAGAAATATCTGTTCCTTTAGCACCGCTTATGAATAATAATTTTTGGTGTTTGTGATATCCGTAAATGCCATACAGGGAGATGGCAACCAGTATTATATCCAAAAAGTACTTTTTCCAGAAGACTTTCTTTTTCAAATTTGATTTCTCGTGTTTATATATTACAATACTGGTGCGGGATGCAAGAAAAGATGGAACCAGCATGGTTATCATGAAAAAAATAACGGCACAAAGCGCATACAGGTATGTTTTAATGTTCAAATCAACCGGCAATGATGCACGGTCGACAAATTCAAGGAAACCGTTTGAAGCTCCGAGTACTTTACATAGTATTAAACCTAAAGGAGGGCCCAGCAACAACGCAATTAAGCCCAGTATGCAGCTTTCAACAAGGTATCCGTAAAATACTTGTTTCATGCTTGCACCACGGCTTTTTAAAACTGCAATCTCATTGCTTTCATAATCAATCTTTAATTTTGATATCATAAAAGTATATAATGCCAACATAAGTAAAACCGGCACTTGAAGCACTAGCAGGGTGGTCTTTAGCTGGCTTTCTCTTTCGGAATATTGCTTAATGATTGAAATAACCGGTAAGTCAAGCTTTAATAATCTGTTGTTTTTATTGAACCATGTTACATGGGAATTTAAAGTGCTGTTAAGCTTTGAGTTGTTACTCAATCTGATTTTATGATAATCAAGGGCATAATACCACTCAGCTTTATATATGGTATTCATTCCGTTTTTAACAAAGTTATTTTTAAGAAGATCAAAGTCGATAATCATACTTTTATTCAGTGTATCCATATTTATATACCAAAAAGGATCGGTTAAGTCTTTAGGCTTGAAAATTCCGACAATCTTAATCTTAAAGCTGGAATCCTCACTCTTTTTACCTATTAAACTTTCTGAAACCGGATAAGTATGGTCCAGTACCAGATTAAGGGTTTTATAAGCCTCTTCTGAAACAACGGCCTCATATGTATCTCCGTTAATACCGCTTGAAAAAGATTTCCCATGGGTTATTTCAGTGTGGTTCTTAAAATCGGAAAATGCTTCTATTTGGGTTCTTAGCTCTATGCTTTTTTCATCAGCCGGGTTTTTAGTTAAAAGCGGCAGGGTACACAGGTGTTGTGTTTGTGTTAAAACAGGCAAGTTAATAGCCGGAATTAATGATTTGCTTACTTTTTTATCAATGGCCTCATACTTCTTCTCAAGGTCTGCCGCATCGTCATACGAGAAATTAGCCTGAACAAGATATTTCCCAGGAAAGACCCCCGATGATTGTTGGAACGCTTCCATATCCTTGACTAGCATTCTTTGAAGGACGCCATCGGTATAAACCGGAACACAGCTCACTAAAGCTACCGTTAAAATTAAACCTGAAAGAAGGCATAAGATCATCCATTTATTTTTAAGCATTTTTCTGATAACAATTTGAAACACTGTATACACCCCATTTATTTTATAATCTTATCGCCTACATTCAGCCCTTTTACGATCTCAACTTCGGTATCGGTTTTTATACCGAGTTCAACATCACATTCTTTTCTGATACCATTTTCCAATACCTGCACAAAATTTCTTGAGCCAAGATTATGGATCAAATTCTTGGGCAAAACGATAACGTTTTCTTTCTTCTCCAATCTAGAGTAATTAACCCATTGTCTCCGATTTTAACGCTGCCCGGCAAATCCTTAACATTTATCCGGATACTCTTTTTAGCCTCCTCATCTCCGTCTTCAGGGGCATTTGAAGGTGTACCCACAACCTCACCCTTGTAAGTCTTACTGTCTATGTCTACCTCCACATCCATTCCCAATTGAAAATCACTCATTTTTTCATCGGAATATTGTAATTGGAGATTTGAAATATCCGCTATACGTATTAATGTCTTGTATGCATCTATATACTGGCCCTCTTTAATGGAAAGCACATAATCTACAGTTCCGGTGATAGGTGAATATATTTTTGCCTTTTCATAGTCCGACCGCAATGCCTCCAGCCTTAATTTTTGTGCTTCAAGATCAAGCGCAGCCATTTGTGCCTCGCTTTTACTGTTTTGTACTGCATTTTCTTCCAATTCCAATTTTTCGTCATACAGCATTTGAGCTTTCTTAAGGTTGATTTCTTCCAATTTGATCTGCCTATCCATGTCGCCGGTGTCTATTTCCGCCAAAAGATCACCCGGTTTAACAGTGTCACCAAGCTCGACATAAACTTTTTTCAAATATTCGCCCCTTGACTTAAAACTCAAATCACTTTGCTTAACCGAAACAAAAACTCCCGTACATGTAATTTTTCTTTCAATGATACCTTTTTTAGCCTCAACGAACTCATAAGTGATCTTGGGAGGCTCCTTAAGAGGCGGAGCTATTACTACTTCTTCTTTAGGAAGAAGAAAGCACCCCGATAAAGACAAAATAAATGTTGTAATTAAGCCTAAGCCAATCCCCTTTCGAATCAGGGATTTTATATGTCCTTTAAACATTATTTTTTTCATAAGTTATTCCTCCAATTGCAAAAGCATTATAGTAAACATGACTTTCATAATATTCTATTAATGATAGCAATATTTTACAATTTATTTTAAGCAAAGCAGTTCCACCGAATTCCCGAGCTTTCTGATTTCATTTACTCTATCTTTTATGTGTTCATCTTCATAAGCTGTGAGGATTAAAAAGTCGGTATTTCTGACCTCTGTATTTATTATGTCATCAAGAAAAGAATGAAATTGTATAGGGATTTTTAAAACAATCCTGGCCATAACATCAAGCAAGTACCTCATTTGTTCAATGCTGCATCTTGAAGGGATGAAAACAGGCTCTCCAGGCCTGCCTTTAAGGCAACCGTTACATCCGAAACCTGTCTCTATGCCCTTGGATATACTATAATCGGCTAATGACGCACAATAGGATATACCCTTTTCAATTAGTTCATTGCTGGTGGAGTAATTCCATGATTTATCCAGGGTTTCCATATTCAGCAGTATCATTAGTTTGATATTGGCGGTATAATCCGTGTTATAAACCTGGAGTTTGCCTGTTCTGGCTGTTGAACTCCAGTTTATACGGTTCATGGGGTCGCCGTACCTGTATTCCCTTACTCCCGAAACCATAAATGGGTCATCTACTATCCAGCGCCTGACCACGACATCGCCATTCCAGCTTTGGGAGGCTAGACCCAATTCATGCAGGGGAGAAATTCTGGGATAGACCGTTATATTGGCAGACAGGGGTAATTCTTCATACAACTGTGTCATATTAAATATATCGTTGCAGGATAATACGGCGGAGTTTATTTCATAATAACCCCGCCTGCTGCAATTGACGGTATGCCGCCTGGTGATTTTGGTGAAGGGCATGATGCTGAAAAAGCTCTTGTGAAATTCCTGGTGCTTTATGTCCATGTTGCTTTGCCTCTGGAATTTCAACCCCGGGTCTACTCTGGATTCCAGACGCAGCCATGGTAAGGGAAGGAGCTTGTTGTTTGTCACAACTTCAATGAGTTGTACATCAGTGCCTTCAAATACCGAATCATGCAAAAAGAACCTTGAATAGTCAACGCCTTTTAAGCCCCACTTCCTATAAACCATTGCCTGAATTGAAATTATTAATAATGCTGAGAGGATTAACAAAGCGACATTCATTTATTTGCTCACCTTCAACAATTTTTCTTCAGAAGGCACCGGTATGTCCTTGAGAATCTGAAGCAGTATATCATGTGAACCGATGTTTCTAATCTGCATTGTGTTCTTAAGTATTAATCTATGGGAAAGGACGGGCTTTATTAAATACTTGACATCGTCGGGTGTGACAAAGCTGCGTCCCTGCAAAATAGCATATACCTGGCAAGCCTTTAAAAGAGCCTGACTTGCACGTGGACTTGCACCGAGTACTATGTCCGGATGATTCCTGGTTTTCTCGACAATATCAAGTATATATTTGAGCATATCATCGCTTACGAAAACCTTTGAATAAGAGTTTTGTGCGGCAGTGATTTCATTTAAACCGACAACACAGGATATATTGTCTAAAGGATTCTGCTCCTTGAAACGCTTTAAAATTTCCATACCTTCTTCGGGAGAGGGATATCCCATTTCTATCTTCAGCAAAAACCTGTCAAGCTGTGCTTCCGGCAGCTGTGGAATAGGAACTGATACCGAACAAAGATTAAAAATTGATGCCGACTTTATCAATTGAACGTGCGCTAATTTCAGTACGAAAGTGTTATTGTACCGCTTATGCTTTTTTTAGGAATAATGCTTATCAAGTACTTTCTTGGTGCGTTTACAGTAAAAATATCAATAGGC
>JAEZNF010000061.1 GCA_023441845.1 Bacillota bacterium
TATGGATGTTTTCTCAAAAAAAGGGATGCTACCGATTGTGATTTGTTCCAGGTAATAAAATGCAGATGCTATAATTTAATTTGCAGAAAAACCCATGATTTTGGAGATTTTAATTTGCGATACTACATCATAATTACCATCATGTTTTGGTTTTTATAGAATCGGAAGCTTGTTCCAAATTTCCGTGATTATCAGTTATATCTATAGTTTGTTCAAAAGATTCGAGATTATCGGCTGTATCTAAAGTTTATTCTGAAGATTCAGGGCTATCAGCTGTATCAGAAGTTTGTGCCGAAGCTTCGTAATTATCAACTATTGGTTCATTTTGGTTACATTTCAGATTGTTTTATATTACATTAGATATGTTATATACTAAATGCATATCATATAACAAATACTTGAATATAATAAATATAGATGATACTATTATTACATATATATTAAGTTTTATTTGACCCGTATTACTCAGACGGTATATAATTATAATATAGTGAATCAGATATTGTTAATAAAATATATAAAACTTTGACTTTTATTATTTCGTTTGATAGTATATTCCGGAAAATTGTTGAGGAGGGCAAAGAGTTTATATGAAAATCAGATTTGAAAGGTCAAAAGGATTTTCACTTGTAGAATTACTCATCGTACTTGCAATACTCGCAATTATTGCTGCTGTTAGTATTAGTATTTTTGCAAATGTATTGGAGAATCAAAAACGTAAATCTGATATGGCTCAGGCTTCTTACTTACAGTCTGCTATTCAGACCTATATTACAGATTCGGATGATTCTAATTTGACAAGGATAAATAATGCTTCTGATTCTGTAGCCGATATTGTAAATGGACTGAAGAAAGCTATTGTAGACAACATTTCAAATACAGAATACGGTCCATACTTAAAGAGTGATTTTAATTACGGTACAAGATCAAATAAATATAAAGGGTTCGAGGTCACTATTGATTCAACGGCACAAAGTGTTGATGTTAAATTGAGTACTACATCTAAAGTTACATTTAAATAAAATACAGGCAGGGCAATATAGAAAACGAATTTAAAATGTGTTATATTTATTATAAAAAGGTTAGTAAGGACTTATTAACCTTTTTTATTATTAGTGCCATTTCCCTAAGGGAAATGCGGCAAAAGGCGAGTGGGCTTACGAACGGTCCCCGAGTCTTTTATTTATTTTTATCCCGGGGGTGTACCTGTTGAAAGTTAAAAAAATACAAAAGAAAAAATACAAGGAAAAGAGCAAAGGCATTTTTAAATATAATCACGAAATACTGGGATTGTTGCTTTTAACTCTGGGAATACTGATGATAATCGGAATTATTAAGGAGAATTCGATAGGTGTGTTTGGAATGACCGCCAAGCACCTTTTGCTGGGTTTTCTGGGTTTCCCGTCCTACCTTTTACCTCCCGCTGTAATTATATACGCAGTTCTAATGATATTTAAGAAGAATGACAGGAATGTGAAGCTAAGGCTTTTTTATTATTCGATTCTGCTTCTTCTTTTATCTGCATTGGTTCAGACAGGTTTTCATGATGCTGCGAGGTTTGAAAATAAGAGTGTATGGGGCAGCATATCACTATTTTACAAAGACGGAATAGCGTTTAACGGAGGAGGCGTTTTGGGTGGGCTTATAAGTGCGCCATTTAGGGCTGTCTTTCAGGCTTTGGGTACAATAATAATACTTACCTGCTTTACTTTAATAGTGATAATTTTGTTGACTAACATATCAATTGCCAATTTCATCAGAAATATTAGAGGTCTTATTAATAATAAGTCCAAGGCATTGAGGGAAACTGTTGCTGCCGGTATGAAAAAAAGGGATAGTGAGGGCGCAAATTCCCAAAAGAAATCTAAGATTATTGATTTTAAAGCCGGAAAGGATTTAATAAACAGCAGGGAAAACCCTGGGGACGCTCAAGTGATGCCGGAGATGAATTTTGAAATTAAAACCGGAATAAAACCGGAAACTAAATCAGATACAAATCCCGATATAAGGTCCGACAGAAAGACTGATGATAAGGCTGACATCCAGGAAAATGACTTTGACAGCGTAGAATTTATAATGAAAGACATGAAAAAGAAAAAAGTAGAGGATATCAATAAATTTAAAAAAGACGTAGACAGGGAAATTGCGCTTAAGGATAAGGAAATAAGCAATTACAGGTATCCTTCAATTGATTTATTAAATGACAACCCTGATGGTATAACCGACATAAAAGCTTTAAAAAATTCGGCTTTTGAGGTAGCTAAAAAGCTTGAAGAGACATTGCAAAGCTTTGGGGTTGACGCAAAAGTAATTAATATCAGCAGGGGGCCTGCCGTTACAAGATATGAGCTTCAGCCAAGCCCGGGTGTTAAGGTAAGCAAAATTGTAAACCTTTCGGATGACATTTCTCTTAACCTGGCAGCATCCGGAGTAAGAATTGAGGCGCCCATTCCGGGAAAAGCGGCAATAGGCATTGAGGTTCCGAATAAGGAGGTTACAGCGGTATACCTTAGAGAAGTACTTGAATCGCAGGAGTTTGCGAGATACCCGTCGAATCTTGCCTTTGGTATCGGTAAGGATATATCGGGAAATACTATAGTGGCAGATATTGCAAAGATGCCTCATATGCTTATAGCAGGTGCGACAGGTTCAGGGAAAAGTGTATGTATAAACAGCATAATCGTAAGCCTTCTTTACAAAGCGCCGCCGGACGAGGTAAAGCTTCTGATGGTTGACCCAAAGGTGGTAGAACTGGGGATATACAATGGAGTGCCTCATCTGCTGATACCTGTCGTCACTGACCCGAGAAAAGCTGCAGGAGCACTTAACTGGGCTGTACAGGAAATGGTGAACAGGTATAAGCTTTTTGCAGAGAAGGGTGTCAGAGATATTAAGGGTTACAATTCTTCGGTTGAAGAGAACGACATAAAGG
>JAEZNF010000069.1 GCA_023441845.1 Bacillota bacterium
CTGTATTTCTATCTGCCGTTTTTACTGGTCGGTTTGGCTGGATATATCTATTTTGTGCTTCAAACACTTAAAAATAAAGATTTCCAAAAGGAAATTTATCTAAAAGAAACTATTGAGAGGATTAAAAAATCCAGTGAGGATTGTTCCAGGCTATACGCAGAATCCCGCAGGCGATTAAGAAGGCCTTTGGATTCGAGAGCAAAGTTTATTTTTGCTGATAAGGAAGAGCTAATGAGAGAATTTTTAAAAGACAGAAAAAACGAATTAAAACAAAAGATTACCGAACATGCCTTGAATTTGATTAAAGCCTATATAAAGCTGACGGTTAATTTCAGCGTAAGGTGCGGCGAGCTTGTTGAGGTTGATGTAAACAAGATTAGGAATAGAATAAGCGACAACAACCGAAAACTTGGTTTTGTAAGGGATTCAAATACCGCATTTGACCTTAATAAAGCAATTGAAATGGATCAAAAGCTTCTTGACAGTGTTAAAGGAGAATCGTGTGAATTGGAAAGGATATTGAGCAAGCTGGATTATATGGAAAGCGCGATAAGGATGCTTAAACGCAGGATGTTAACCAGTGATTACGATGACGAGACTTTTAAAGAGATTGAAAGTATTGTAAATGAGGCGGCAGCATTGGATAGTGCATTGACCGAACATAGAAGCAGGTTAAGAATATGAAAAAGCCAAGGGTTTTGGAAAGAACCCCTGGCTTTTTAGTGGTCCCGAACCTTTTATTTAAATTATGCCTGCATTGCAGAGGATTTCCCTGCTTGACTTCGGTCTGTTCATGGTATAGAGATGTATTCCGTCAACTCCATAACCGATAAGATCGCTTATCTGGTTGCTTGCATATTCGATTCCGGCTTTTAACAAGTCATCCGGATTATCCTGATACTTGTCGATCATCAGGACAAGCTTTGCAGGAATAGAACACCCGCTTCTTGCCGTCATAGTTTTAATTCTTGTGCTGAATATCGGCATAATGCCGGCTGTTATGGGACAATTGATGTTGAGCATGGCAGCCTTGTCCAAAAAATCGTAAAACAGCCTGTTATCAAAAAATAGTTGTGTGACAAGGAAATTTACGCCTGAATCAACCTTTTCCTTTAAATTCAGTAAATCTTCTTTCATTGTCCTGCACTCGGGATGTCCTTCAAGGTAAGCTGCTGCCGCTATGCATAAATTGTTGTCCTTGCTTCTTATGTACTTTATAAGCTCATTTGCATGTTTGAATGCATTTTTGCCGAAATCGAAATCAGGCTGATCGGCAGGAGCATCTCCTCTGAGTGCGAGAATATTGTCTATATTGTTCTTTTTTAAGCTGTCCAGTAATGAATCGATTTCTTCAACCGAGTGCCCTACACATGTAAAGTGAGCCATGCTTTCAATATTGTAATCCCTTTTGATTTTTGAAGCAATTTCGATTGTCCTGTCTTTCTGGCTTCCGCCTGCCCCATATGTAATGCTTATATAGTTGGGCTTCAGGACCTTAAATTGCTCAAGTGCATCAAATATGGTATCGAGAGGAGTATCAAGCTTTGGAGGGAATATCTCAAAGGATATAACGGGTTTTTTTGTTTTAAATAGGTCAATAATCTTCATATTAGCCTCCGGATTGCATCTTAATATATGATAAGCAAATTAAATTGCTCTGTTACTGATTTATATTATATCATAAACTAAAATACTGTCAAGTATGTTTAAGTACATTTAAATACAGTTAAGTACAATTAACTAGTGATTCTGTGCAAAGGTTTTGACCTTGAGAAGAAACAAGTTGAAAGGTGTTTTTCAGGTGTATAAATGTATGTAGCATATACATGTTTGGTACATCAGCGTACTATTTATTAGATTTTATTATGCATAAGAATATCTTGTAAAGTATATAAATTTAATGTAGAATCATGTTTGTGGGATTTATTTGATATAACAAACAAAATAACAAATAGGAGGTTAGGCGATGAAGCTGTGTCCAAAATGTAATTATTCAAATCAGGATTTTGACACTGTATGTAATAGCTGCGGTTCTCCTCTGGATTCCGTAAATGAATCAGGTACATATGGGATGAATACAGGGGGCTTTGGCAGTCCGAATTTCAATGGCATGAATCCGCCGATGCCGGTTAAAACAAACGGGATGGCAATAGCTTCAATGGTTCTTGGTATTGTGAGCATCCCTTTGGATTGTTGCTGTTACATTGGTGTAATACCTGCAATTCTTGCAATAATATTTGGTATTTTAAGCAGAAAGGCTATAAGAGAGTCTTCGGGAAATCAAAAGGGAGACGGTATGGCTTTGGTAGGATTAATATTAGGGTCGGTGGCACTGGTTTTTGCTATAGGGTTAATAATATATACCGTAGTAGCAGGTGGAGTTACATCCAACCAGTTTTGGGAAGAATTTAGTAAGCAGATGAATAATATTAACAATAACAGGATAAGTGAATAATAGCATGTTTAAGTCAAGGCACCTGCATAGAAATGATTATATCTTGAATATTTCACTATTGCTGCTTTGTCTTATACCTGTGTTAGTATCTTTTTTGATTACAACAAATGGAAGTTACACGGCAATAAGCTTCGGTGATTCAGTTCACCGGTTCGGATTGCCGTGTATTTTTAAGTTCTCAACAGGTTATAACTGCCCTGCATGTGGGATGACAAGATCCTATATTTTTATGAGCAAATTAAATATTATGTCGGCCTGGAATATGAATAAAGCAGGGGTCCTGCTTTATGTTTTCAGTATATTCCAGATACCTTACAGGCTTTTGCTGATAGCAGGTGTGAGAATTGATGATAATAAATACATTAAGGTATTTGAAGCTGTATTTTTATTTTTTATCGGTCTTCTTGTTTTGTTTGAGTTTATTCGTCAATTTATACATTTTTGACTTGGAAGATATAACATATTTAAATGCAATTCCATTGTTGGTGAAAGATTTCTCTCCTTAAAAAATATGAGAAGCAGTTACTTTACATATATTATGTAATAAACCGTAAAGGGTATTTTGAAATTCTACCCCACAAGTTCATATTGGCGGCACAAAATGGCAGATAATATCGGAGGACAAAAAACATGATGTGGAGTGAGCTTTACAACCAAAATATTCAGCCTGTTATGGAAAATATCAAGGACTTTGTCAAAATTGAGCTATGGAATGAGCTTTGTTTATATTTGGAAAACACTTATTCCGTATTACCTAAAATTGAATACAGTAGATGCTCCATGCAAAAAGGCTGGAACGTAAAGTATAAAAAGGGTGGAAAGTCGCTGTGTACTCTTTATCCTATGGATGGCTGGTTTATTGCACTTGTCGTCATTGGTGAGAAGGAGCAGGCGGAGGCAGAATTGATTATGCCGGCTTGCAGTATGCCCATTCAACGGCTGTTTCATGAAACGGCATTTTCAACCGGCGGCAGGGGGCTTATGATTGAGGTGGGTGAAGGGGCCGTTTATTAGCACGTTTTGAATTT
>JAEZNF010000076.1 GCA_023441845.1 Bacillota bacterium
CCTTTATGTCATATGCCGGTACCAATTCTTTTCCCGAAACATATGTTATCATTACCTCTACTTTGCCTGCTCCTTCCACCTTGGATAATATGGTTTCCATTCTCTTCTCAATATCGGCTTTATTTTCTGCCGGAAGTACACCGGCTGACACCTCGCTGCTGTTATCTGTTTCTCCTTTCGGCTTGTCTTTAGCTGGTGTGCTCTTTTTAAAAAAAGATCCTCCCGCTATTATTACAATAATACCGATAATAATTATTATCACAGCATTTTCAACGACTCTCTTCTTACTTTGATTGTTTGATAAACCCTTAATAAACCGGATCAAGTCTTTAAACTGTCTCATCTATCATCCTAACCCTCCTTACAAGTAATAACTATATTCTCTTTTTCTACGCCTAAAAACCTGGTTACTATTTCTTCGATCTGGCCCTTAAGCTTGCTGTTTATCTTATTACCATCTTCTTTCGGTTTTACATCATCACCGATACTGACCTTTTCAACTTTTTTTACAGGCTTTACCTTATCTTTACTTTCTTCAGGCCTAATACTCAAATATACCCTTTTAACCTCTCCGAACGCTTGTGATTTATAGTCTTCATTAATAATTACATCAGCCTTGACATCCGATATTCCCTTCACCCCTTTCACACCATCTTCAAGCTGCCTTATGATATTCTCCCTGTAAACTGCCGAAATCTGCTTCATCTGCTTATCATTCATAACCTTGCTCTTCTGCTCAATATCTTTTTTATTTATATAATTACTTTGTGAGAACTGAAAACTCTTTAAGTCAATATCCATTTTTGAAAACTTCAAAAATGGGTTTATTAATGCAATCATAAGTACAAAACCGGAAATCAGGTTGACAAACTTTTTTGTTTTCCCTGTGGGTACAATTATTTCTATTAACAGCAGGAATATAACAAGAGTTACAATACCGACAATCCACTCTCTTAAAAAACCAATCATCACCATACTCCCATCTCTTACATATTTATGCTCCGTTTATCACCTTACAGCAGCTGTAATACTTCCTGCCGTAATTATTGCTGTAATGGTTATTAAAAACATAAAAGCTACAGAAGCTACAATTCCAAGCACAAATGTTAAAGAATTGGCTATATCATTAATACATCCCGTTATTCTCTTTTCTGCTATCGGTTCAATCAGTACACAGGTTACCCTGTACAGAGCAACCATTGCAAAAATTTTCAAAACAGGTACCAGGCATATCGATACTATACCCAGCATAACAGCAATTCCGGCGGCGTTTTTTATCAAAAGAGTACATCCAACCACAGTATCTGCCGCATCTGCCAAATATTTTCCGGCTACCGGTATGAAAGCACCTATTGCAAACTTGGCTGCTTTACCTGTAACACCATCTACAACTGCCCCGGCAGAGCCTTGTATAGTGACAATAGCAACGAAAACAGTCAACATCAACCCCAGACTCCATGTTCCGATTTGTTTCAAAAACAAAGCCAGCTTGGAAATCTGTATCTTGTCGGATATATTATTTACCACTGAAAGTGTAGCGTACAAAAATATTAGCGGGATGAAGAAATTTTTCATGATTGTTGCCGAGATTTCTACAATCATTATAAGTATCGGTTGAAAAACAGCCCCTGAGGCAACATTGCCTCCCGATACCAGAAGTGTTATCATAGCCGGTATTGTTGCATGCATAAAGCCAACCAAATTGTCAATTAAATCTTTTCCCATATTAAGAGAAGTGTTAAAGCTAACCAGCAAAATAGACACTATAACTATATAACATGCGTAAAATGCCAATTCCCCAACACTGTCGCTTAAAAATGAAGATTGCAGGTTTTTCAATATTGAACACAAAATAACCAGTACGATAAGCTTGATAAGAATATTTACGTTTAAATAAAACTCTTTAAAAAGATACCTGAGTACCCTTTGTATAAGTCCGCTGAAACTAAAATCAAAACTGCCTCTAGACGCATCACTTATAATTTTTTCCGGGTCAAATTCCGGCATTATTTCTCTTGTTTCCTGATTTAAGCGTTTCGCAATCTGGTCTTTTATATTTGTAGTCTCATCCGACCCGGATTGTTCGTCAAGTATCCTTTGTTCAACCTCACTATTTTCTGCACGTACATCCATACAGGAAAAGAAAACTACGCTTAATACCATGGCAACAAGAAGTATTACTTTAAAAACTGAAGCAGCCATATTAGGAATCCTTGCAGTATTATTAGGGTTTGTTCCTGATTTTATCATATTTATCAACATTTTATCCCCTTCTTTTGTTTACTCAAACTACCGCCTTAATTAAAAAGCGGCGCTTTAATCCTTATCTTCAGTTAACTGCCGAATTAACAAGTTGGATTATAATTAATATATAGATATTTAGATTTGTCCAAGTTTATGACAATAAAATTAATATCATTAGTGTAAATATATTTTAGTACCATTGGGTTCCCAATTTCATCAGATTCCCCCATGTGCCGAATAATTCATTGAGATAGTCCGTCACTTTTTTACGCTCTACTCCGTTTCCGGTTTTTAATACCGACTCAGCAATTACTTTACCGTCTAAAACAAACCTGATATTTCCCACCTCAATTTCCCCTTTAACAGGCGCCACAAAGCTGTCCGGCAATTCAATTTCAGTCTCAAGCGCACTTAGTTCCTCATGACTCAGAGGTAATTTAATCTCATCAGCGGCCACTACCGGTACGTTGGATGATTTTCCCTTTATAACCCTGATGTTTTTAATGTTTTCATTGCTTTTTAGGAGAGTATACTGCTTATAATTGTTAAAAGAATAGTCCAGTATCTTTCTGCTGCTTTCAGCCCGAATTGTTCTTGTCGGACAGCCCAAAACAACCGAAATAATTCTCCAGTTATCTCTTGTCACCGAGCATACCAGGCACCTTCCTGCCTGCCCTGTATAGCCTGTTTTAACGCCATCCGTTCCAGGGTAATATCCCAGCATTTCATTGGTGTTGTAAAGACCCCTACCTGTTATGTTTGTACTTACAGTCCTCACTATTTCGGAAAAAGTCTTTAAGCCAAGTGCATATTTGGTCATTAATGCCAGCTCGTTTGCTGTTGAGTAGTGTCCGACAGCATCAAGACCGTGGGGAGTTTTAAACGCAGTATCCTTAAGCCCCATATCATTTGCCTTTATATTCATCATCTCAACGAAATTTTCTACAGTTCCGCCTACATGCTCTGCAATAGCGATCGAGGCATCATTCCCTGAATTCATCAGTAAGCCGTATAGAAGCTCTTTCAGAGTAAGTTTCTCTCCTGTGTTTAAATTAATACTTGAGCCACCTGTTCCCGCTGCCCGTTTACTCACGATGACGGTATCATTTAAGTTTCCGTTTTCTATAGCAACTATTGCAGTCATAATTTTTGTAGTACTTGCAATAGCTTTTCTTACATCGGCATTCTTTGAATACAACACCCTCCCGCTTTCCATATCCATAACTATTGCTGCCGTAGCGTCAACCCTTGGCGGACTTATTATTTTAACTGCTGAACTGCTTAAAAACACCTGCGTATTCGGTTCACCCTCATTAATGTCATCTGAATGTACATCCAAAAAAGCAAGCGGGCAAAAAAATACATACGCTAAAATAACAAGAAAAACTATTTTCTTATAACAACATAAAACCAATTTATATCATCCTTTTTAATTATTATTTACCGCTTTATAAATATATGATTCGGTAATAATGTTTATAATAACTTTTGAATTTGAAACTTTCCCCAGCCAAAACTTTCTACTTATATTCATAGCTATTTTAGAAAAAATAAGTACTAAGGAGGTGATATCATGTCAAATAATAATAACAGCAAAACATCTTTTGATAACATGAAGTACGAAATAGCTAGAGAAGTAGGCGTTAACTTGAAGCAAGGATATAACGGTGACATATCAGCAAGAGATGCTGGTAAAGTAGGCGGAAATATAGTTAAAAAGGTATTCGCATCATACACTGGAAACAGCTACCCCACTGAAACAAAAAACGATACTTCAAGGTAATTAAATAATAAAAAGCAGATAGCGTATGCTATCTGCTTTTTATTATTTAATTACCTTGAAGAAAAATCCGTCATATAGGTGTTAAATCGCATTTTAGCGGCTATCTCTCCATGAGAAATCAGTAAAAAAAGCCCGGGAATAGCCATTCAGCTTCACTGGTCAATCATGCAGCCAATCCTAACAGCCCCCGGACTTTTTATTTTATTACATATTTAAAGACGATTGAACGTTTGTCATTTCCTGCTGAGCTTTGCTTATATCTTGCTGACTTGCATTCTGAACCTGGTACCAGCCTTTTTGACTCATTAAATCAAAAATTTGCTTTTGATGTTGAAAAGTCTTTGTCAATATGCTTGTAACATCATTCCTCAGGAACTGGTTATTGCTTTCCAAAACCAGGTTTGTCAAAGATGATGCTGCGAGTTTATGCTCGTCAAGCAGCACATTTGTGATGTCCTTATCTGTTAAATTCTTCATTTCAATTCCTCCTTATTGCATAGTTGCAGTATTAATATGTTTTATTAACGTTTGCAGATCGCTTTGATGATCCTTCGCCATTTGCTGACACAGGCTTTTGACTTGGGGATCGGTACAGATCTCCGCACAGCCTTCCATAAACTTGATGCTGTTCTGGGTCATCTTAATATTATCCTGGATTAAGAGCAATTCTTTTGTTGTTAAAGACATAAAAATCCTCCTTTATAATTATTTTTTCAACCTTATAGTTTACATTATTTATATTTTTATTCAGTTATTTTGCATGTAACCATGAATAAGAAAAACCTTATTCGAAAAAATATAAGTATATATTTAAGGGAAGGATGATATTTTTTTGTTAATAGTCTTCGTTAGAACTCTTATTCTTTATGCTATTGTAGTAATAGTAATGCGGGTGATGGGTAAAAGACAAATAGGCCAGCTGCAACCCTTTGAACTGGCTATCGCAATAATGATATCCGAATTGGCCGCAGTACCTATGCAAAACACCGGAATCCCCTTGATAAGCGGATTTATACCTATCCTTACTCTTTTGGTAGCACAAATTACAATGTCATTTATTTCTCTAAAAAGCGTGCGTGCCAGAGGAATCATATGCGGGAAACCGAATATTCTCATTGAAAACGGTAAGATAAATGAAAAAAGCCTGCGCAAAGAAATGTATACATTAAATGATCTGTTGGAACAATTAAGAATTCAAGGTTCGGCCAATATTGCAGATGTAGAGTATGCAATTTTGGAAACAAACGGACAGCTAAGTATTATTCAAAAATCTCAAAAAAGGCCCTTAAATCCTGAGGACTTAAACATCTCAACCAAATATGAAGGTCTTCCTCTTGATTTCATAATTGACGGAAATGTAAACCATAAAAACCTTGAAAAAGCCAACCTGGACGCACAATGGCTGGGAAACGAATTAAGGAAGCTGGGGATTAATGATTTAAAAGAAGTTCTCTTTGCCAGCCTTGATTCCGAAGGCAATCTTTATTATCAAAAGAAGCTGGGCAGAAGGGAGGAATAAAAAATGCATACTGCAAAGATCGCTCTTTCCATTTTGGCTTTGTTAGTAATAATTATAGGTTCATCCCTAATAGGTGCAAATATTTTATCAAATACATCGGATAAGCTTTCCGGCAATATAGAAAAAGTCGAAAGCAGTACAACATCCGAAGATTGGAATAATGCCGTCAAATATCTGGATGATATTGAAAAGGACTGGTCGAAATCAGAGGGAATTTGGTCAATGCTTATTGATCATATTGAAATTGATAACATTGAAAACTCCCTCACAAGAATGAAAAAATATATAGAAGTTAAAGATAAGTCCCTGGCATTAGGTGAAATCGCAAACCTCAAGCAATATGTAAAGCACATCCCTCAAAAAGAAACTTTTAATTTTAGAAATGTTTTTTAATTATACGCATTACTCGAAATGAACCTTATTACTTGTCAGGTTATTTTAGTTTCAACAGAAAAAGGTATAAGATGTAAACTATATAGAGAACTCCCCCGGTCAGTAATGGAACTGGGGTGAGTTTTCCACGTATTTTCATCCAGCAATACACCACCGTCGAGGATAATATGGCAAGTATTGCACTCATAAGCGCCACATCTTCGAGCTGCCATGATGTAAATAGAATTCCGATGGATACAGGTATGCAGCTCTGAAAAACCATAGCTCCGCTTATATTCCCTAAAGCCAATGTGTCCTTCCTTTTTCTTATCCATATAACACTGTTGAATTTTTCCGGCAGCTCTGTAGCTATCGGAGTAATTATCAATGACAAAACCAGGGCAGGTATGCCAATATAACAAGAGATTAGTTCAAGATTCATAACAAATATATTAGCACCAAATATAATGCCCGATAAAGCTAATATAATTTGAAACAGGATTACCCCAAGGC
>JAEZNF010000082.1 GCA_023441845.1 Bacillota bacterium
TTCACCTGCTTGCCTGCTTCCATGGAATGAACCCTTATTCTTTCGTGAAGCTCCTGCCTGTCTCCACCGCGTTTGACCGCTTCCATCATTATGTTTTCAGTAGCCATAAAGGGCAGTTCTTCCATCAAGCGCTTCTCAATAACCTTAGGATATACAACCATACCGCCAGCTATGTTTATATAAATATTCAGTATGGAATCTACCGCCAGGAAGCCTTCCGGAATGCTTATCCTCTTATTGGCAGAGTCGTCCAAAGACCTTTCAAACCACTGCGTAGAAGCCGTAATTGCGGGATTTAACGCATCAACTATTACATACCTTGCTATGGAAGAAATCCTTTCGGATCTCATTGGATTCCTCTTGTACGCCATAGCCGAAGAACCTATCTGCTTTTCTTCAAAAGGCTCCTCGACCTCCTTCATGCTCTGGAGAAGTCTCATATCATTGCTGAATTTATACGCACTCTGTGCAATTCCGCTTAATACATTCAGTACCCTGCTGTCCAGTTTTCTGGTATAAGTTTGCCCCGAAACTGCAAAAACGTTTTCGTATCCCATTTTATTTGCAATTTTCTTCTCAAGCTGCTTAACCCTGTCATGGTCTCCGTCAAACAAGCTTAAAAAGCTTGCCTGCGTTCCTGTCGTACCTTTAGAACCCAACAGCTTCATCCCTGAAATCACATAATCCAGATCTTCAAGGTCTATCAAAAGGTCCTGAATCCAGAGACAAGCTCTCTTACCTACTGTAACAAGCTGTGCCGGCTGGTAGTGCGTAAACCCGAGTGTCGGAAGATCCTTATACGTTAATGCAAAGTCCGACAGTTTGTTTATTAAAACCAGGAGCTTGCTTTTAACAAGCTTCAAAGCCTCGGTCATTATAATAACATCGGTATTGTCGCCCACATAGCATGATGTAGCGCCAAGGTGTATTATACCTTTTGCCGTCGGGCACTGCTCACCGTATGCATGAATGTGAGCCATAACATCGTGCCTGAATTCCTTTTCCTTCTTTTCGGCCACTTCATAATTTATATCATCCTTAAACCTCTTAAGCTCTTCAATTTGTCCGTCGGTTATATTAAGCCCCAGCTCCTTCTCTGCTTCTGCCAGAGCAATCCATAATCTTCTCCATGTCTTAAACTTCATATCGGGAGAAAATATCTCCTGCATCTCCTTACTTGCGTATCTTGAATTAAACGGACTTTCATAAACGTTATTCACTCTATCATACCTCCTAATATTTTGGACAAGGATTATTATACAACTTTTGCATTTTTAAATCCATATTTAAATCTACAACCTCAAAACTTTTTTACAAAGTACAAGCAAATTATCCTTGATAAAATACGTTCCCTTTTACTAAAAGTTTCACAATTATTTTTAACGCACGAAAGAATTTTCATAAGTGTTACGCGTTAAATAGATCAAGGTATATGATTTCGCAAAAAAAAGAATTGGAGATGTAAAATGTTTTTTAGCGAAACATATAGAAAAAATTTTTTAATGCCTTTCACCAAATTTCCATTCGGGAAATGGCGGCAAAAAAATTGCGAGATAAAATTATCTCGCCAGATATTTATGAATATGAGATTGATATTACGAATCCTTCGGATATTTTTTCCGTCGGATACAGAACAATTATATTATGTGTTAAGGAATTTTTCAATTCTATTTAATCCTTCTGTAATATTTTTTAATGAAGTTGCATATGAAAGTCTGACGTGAATGTCGGTAGCAAAACCGGATCCAGGCACAAGAGCAACGTTTGCCTTTTCCAATAAAAGATTTGCAAAATCGTCGGACCCGTTAATTTTTGTACCATGCAGTTCCTTGCCTATTATCTTTGATATGTTCATCATTACGTAAAAAGCTCCGTTTGGCTTTATACAGGACAAACCCGGGATAGAATTTATTTTTTCAACCATGTAATCTCTTCTCTTGATAAATTCGGCTACCATTACTTCAACTTCATCCTGTGGCCCGTCTATTGCCGCTTGTGCTGCTTTTTGAGCTATTGAGTTGGGGTTTGATGTAGCGTGGCTTTGCACGTTGCCCATGATTTCGGCTATTTTTGCATTGGATGCAGTATAACCTATTCTCCATCCTGTCATGGCATATGTTTTTGCAACGCCGTTTACAACTATTGTCAAATCCTTAATTTTTTCATTGAAAGAAGCAATACTTACATGCTTAAATCCGTCATATATTAGATTTTCATATATTTCATCGGATATTATATAAATGCCTTTTTGTACAGCAAGCTCAGCCACTTCCATAAGCAGTTCTTTTGAATAAATCATACCTGTAGGATTGCTGGGGCTGTTTATTACTATAGCTCTGGTTTTATTTGTAACAGCATTTTCAATCTGCTTTATGGTAAATTTAAAACCGTCTTCTTCAGTGGTATTTATAACAACAGGCACACCGTCAGCCAATTTAACCATTTCAGGATAGCTAACCCAGAAAGGCGCCGGTATTATAACTTCATCGCCCGGATTACATATGGCCTGGAATGCATTTACCAGTGAATGCTTGGCTCCATTGCTTATAACAATATTAGCAGGAGCATACTCAAGTCCATTATCCCTTTTTAACTTTCTTACGATGGCCTGCTTTAATTCCAGAGTACCTGATGCAGGAGTATACTTTGTAAAGCCATCGTTTATTGCCTTTATTGCCGCTTCTTTTATATGTGCAGGTGTATCAAAATCAGGCTCACCCGCACCAAAACCAATTACGTCAATACCATCGGCTTTCATTTTCTTTGCTTTTGCATCTATGGCAAGCGTCGATGACGGACTAATGGATAAAGCCTTTTTTGATAATTCCATAATATTTTCCCCCCATTGTAAAAATATATATTACTTAAATAATAATATATATCATTCTAAATTGCAAGTTCTATTTCAAAATTATTCATAATATTTTTCGGTATTACTCTTAATTCTTCTATCGATCAGCCTTATCACACAATTACACCGCATCAATACGGCTTTGTCTGCCGATTATAGCAATCCATGTCAGTCCACAAATAAAATGCACTTAATCTTTTTTTACAATTAACGCAAGTTCAACTTCTAATTCATTCAAAAATTAATTTATCCGTTTCCATAATATTCCTTGATTAATTTTGACCTTGCGGGACACAATAATAATACAAGGGTTCGTGATGGTTGAGCCAAGAGTATTATAAGGTCTATCTGGGCATTAAAGGCTTTATAATATTCGGTCAAAGGTTAATATCAGGTCATGTCGGTTTTTTACGCCAGAGGCTTGTTATTAGCCGGAGAGCAGAGCCTTATGATGTTCTCTAAATGGCTGTACTGCAGTAAAGCAATTATTGCAATATGGTCAAAGAGGATATATAAGGTTCGAGCTAAGATTATTAAGGGTGCCGCAGGTATTATTTTTACTTGTCTTATGCCTACCGTGTTTTATTGGTAGTCCCTGGGCCAGTTTTCTAATACTGGATATCTTTTGCAGTCGAAAGATTGCAGCAGGTTTCTAAGGTATTCTTGATAGTCGAGCAAAGGCTGGTGTAGGTCTCGTAATGCTTTAAAGCAGTCGAAAGATTGTATTAGGGTATGTAGAAATCTACATTAACTGTAGCAAAGATCATCACGGGCTCTTTTTATATTTTTTATAAAACTTCCTGAATAACTCTTAAGAAATTGGTTCCCGCTAATTTCTTTATTAAGTCCTCAGAGTAATTCAGCTTTAAAAGTTCATCAAATATCTTTGCTATATCCTGAATTCCTAAGATACCTTCAGGCAGGCATTCAACACCGTCAAAGTCGGCCCCAAAGCCAATATTTTCATAGCCTGCCAGCGACACCATATGTTCTATATGCCTTATTATATCATTTATTCCCGCCTTGCCCGAATTGCTAAGGAATGCCGGGTAAAAATTAATCCCTATAACCCCCCCGTTTTGGCGTACAGCCCTTATCTGGTCGTCTGTAAGGTTTCTCACGTGCCCGCAGACCGATTTCGCATTTGAATGCGACACAATTACCGGAGATTTTGAATACTCCATAACATCCCAAAAACCTTTTTCCGACAGATGCGATAAATCTATGAGCATTCCGGCCGAGTTCATTTCTTCAATTACTTTCTTACCGAAAGGAGTCAGTCCTCCGCCTGATGAACCGTCCAAAACACCGTCGGCAATTTCGTTCCTGTAATTCCATGTGAGACAAACACTCCTGACTCCAAGTTTATAAAACATCCTTAATGCTGAAAGGTCACCCTGTAGCGCATCTCCGCCCTCAACAGAAAGCACCGCAGCTATTTTTTTCGAATTTACCGCTTCTTTTATTTCATTGTAATTACAACATAACATTATATCATCACTACATTTATTTATTTCGGTATAAAACCTGTCTATTATCTGGACCGCCCTTTTCATCGCATATGCCTGGCAGTACTCAGGAGAAATAAACGCGGCAAAGAACTGTACGTGTTTTCCTGTCTTACAGGCCCTTTCAACATCTATGTGGCAGCTGTTTTTGAATAAATTTTCATCGGTCTCCATTAATTTTGTTATTGTATCGCAGTGAGCGTCAACAGTAATCATAAGCTTCCTCCCTAAGATGAATTTTATATGTACTTTAGCTTACTGGCATCGGATAAAAAATATTCCCCTAAGTTTATCTATCATCTTTAATGCTCCTGATCTCAACATCCTGTTTTTCTACATATAATTTTCTTCCATGTAACCTTTACTTCAAATTTAGTGTTACCATTATATCATTCTTCCAACTATTTAGAAATATTATCCTGCAAGATTTTTTAAGGAGTAATTTATTTTAACTCCTCATATAGTATTTACAGAATTAACCTGATACCTGCCATATTATTGCTATCGGCTATTATTCAAAATACTTGAAAAGAAATAAAGGGTAGGGATTTCTAAGCAATTGACTCTTTTCTCTTTTTGACCTCCAGTATCACCCAAACAATCAAAGGAATTATGACCTGGAACGGGAAAGCATAGTAGGCATAAACTTTATGGACCCAGTAATTCATCTCCATAGTATTTTTATAGACAGTATCGGCAAATAAAGTCATTAAAAGTCCCGTCTGAATAACTATTGATCTGTAGTCATTAAGGTTAAATACTTTACTTATCCCCTTGCTGGCTACTAACAAACATACGGTACTTTTTACAAATGCACAAACAGCAAACACAAAAGAAACAGATATCTCAATCCTTTGCAAAAATTCTCCGACCGCAATACGGCTTACAGCTACATGTGAAGGAAAGTATGATTTTCCCAGCAGCTCACCCAGAATAACAATATTTCTTATTGACAGTAACACTATAACAGCTCCGGCAAAAAATACACTTGTAAAGTATACTTTGCGGGGAGACTTTTTGGTCTTCAATGTAAATAAAATGCCTATAAAAAGTATGCTTTCGGCAAACGGAAATGAAAATGCAGCAAATCCGCCTTTTATCACAGGAGCAAAGCCCTCCGCAAGAACAGGCTTTAAATTGTTGAATCTAAATTGCGGTATTGCCAAAATATTTACTGCCACCAATATAAATATTAAAATCGGAAATAAGTATGCACTTGTTCTCCCCAGTACTTCAACCCCCGATCTTGCCGCAAATATACCGACCGCCCCTAAAAACAGCATTGGAACAAGCATTGGTGTTTCAGGCAAGGTTATGGTATTGATAAATTCTCCGAAATTGCGGATTACCAATGCACCCAGGTGAAATGCATACCATATGTACAAAAATGCAAATACCTTACCAAAAAACTTTCCAAAAGCAATGCTTAAAATATCAAACAAGTCCCTGCCCGGAAAAAGCGATAAAATTCTTGAATATACGAATATCATGGGAATTACCATAATTATACCGATACTCACCGCTATCCATGCAGCATTTTTAGCTTCAACCCCTACACCCAATATGAGCGTACTTCCCATAATAAAAATTGTTAATATGCATATTCCTTCTTTATCGGTAATTTGCTCCTTGCGCATTAAATACCCTACCTTCCGAATAATGATGTTATTGCATCCCTTATAGGGGATGCAGGGCTGGGGATATTTATATTCAGGCTTATAAGAACTGCAATTATAAATGATAAAGCCCACAATGCAGTATTCACCCATAAATCCAGCCAAAGTTGCTGTTTGTATAACGGTACGAACTCAAAAACCGCAAATAACAAGTAGCAGGTTACAACTAACACTACCATAATCTTATTCTCCTACTTCCAGTGGTTTTGAAAGCATTGCGCTGTTTTTAATATGAACTTTTGCTTCAACATTAACCTTTAAAGTTTTAAAAGTGTCTGCCCAGTTGGCCTCTACGGTATTCCATACCTTGGGTTTGTTTTCCCGCAGTTTTGCTCCGAACCCGAATATATCCACACCGTAATCGGTCTGTACCTTTTTAATTAATTTCTCAATCCTGTTCTTAATCATTTTTTCAGCATCCTCCTCCAGTTTTCTCCTGTTTTTATCTTCGATAACATCCTGAGT
>JAEZNF010000105.1 GCA_023441845.1 Bacillota bacterium
TTTATATTCATAGCGATATACCCCCAGTTTAAGAAAATGATACGGGAACTCAAGCGTGTCAAAAACATAAACATTACCGAAGAAAAAAAGCTTGCAGCATTTAGGTTAAGAGCCGGACTTTGGTTTAAAGAGTTTGTCTTTAAGGCAGATGCATGGCTGCCCATGAATATCGGACGTTCTTTTGTTATAGGATTGATACTCGGGTTAACGGGCTTCTGGAACGGAGCTGTCTTTATGTCACTGCTTCCGATGCTTTTTATTATCGCCATAATGTCCAAGCACAGACTTGATTTCTTAAATATAGCTGTTGTTTCTTTTTCTTTATTCATGCTTCAATACTTTTTCTTTCTTGGCCTTTCAAACCAAGGACTTTCTCCTAAAGTGTTCGTGGGATTCCTTGCCGAAAAACCTGAGATTATAAGTATTCTTATGTATTATATACAGCTGCTTGGAATTATGCCTTTCGTTCTTATTGTTGGATTATTTGTAGCGCCTAAAGGTTCAAAGTGGCTGTCTCTGGCATTCCTTGTGCCCATTGTAATGGCAACTACAATGCAGTTTACTGAAAGTCATATAGCCGGTTTCAATCATAAGCTGGTAAATATATCTGTTACGCTATTGAACATATTTCCGGCATATGCGATATACTGGATGTTTACAAGAAAAAAAGCTGTTTTTAGAATTATATCGGTAATTCTTATACTACTTATGACATCTTCGGGCGTTGTTGATACAATTGCATTACATAATAAAGGCGGCCTGGTTCAAAAGGTTACCGCACCCCAAATTGATCCGCTTACAACCTGGATTATTAAAGAAACCGACAGGGATTCCATATTTCTAACTCATATGTATGGAAATTTACATCCGGTATTAAAAGCAGGGAGAAAACTGTTTTTTGGCGCTGATGTATTCTCATATATTTCAGGTTATAAAACAGGGGATAGGGAAGAAATCTATAAAAGAATTCTGAGTGCAAAAAATGAGAAAGAGACCATGGAGCTTATTAAAAATAATAAGATAAGGTATATACTAATTGATAGCGAATTAAAGAAGCGGCCCGAATTGAATAATAAGTTCTTCGAAACCAAATTCCCGCTGGTTTATTCCGATGATAATGCAAAAGTATATCGATTATATTGATTTCTTTGGAACAAGGGTGGAACAAGGGGACGGTTCTTTTGTTTCGCTCTTTTTTATATGCTTCTTTTCCAACTTCTTCTGACACTATCTGAATTTGTTTTGCACTTACATCAACCTTACAAAGCTTTTTCATTGCCGCAGATGCTCTTTCAAAAGAGGGCACAAGCTGTGCTATATACGTGATTGTTTCAATCATGCATTTGGTTATACGATGGTTACCATATATTCCGATGATTTTATCAATCACCCCGTGTTTTTTCCATTTTTGTGTTTAACAGATATGAAGGTAAAATCGAATAATACGTCGAATATAAATAATGTGATATTTATGCCTAAAGCTTCTTACTATAGCTGGAAGGGATTGTTCTTTGCAGCTAAATCTGGATTACCTACCGGAGGCAATTACAATGAGACTTGTTGGAATCAAATCGCTTAAAAACGGTGATATCCTTGGCGCGGCGGTGCGTACATCAAGCGGCAAGGTTATTCTTAGCGCTGAAACGGTTCTTGTTGAAAGTTACATACAGAGATTCAAGCAAATGGGTATTTATAAGGTTTATATTAAAGATGATGACTTTGATGATATTGAAATTCCGGACGATATTGACGATAAGGTAAGAAATGAAGCCATAATGGGTTTAAAGGAAACTTATACAAACCTGCATAAGGACAGGCCTATCGACGAATACCTGATAAAGGGTATAGCCAAAGGCATTGTAGATCAGGTGCTGGAATCCAGGCAAAAGGGCGTCAGTATGCTTTCCTTGAATCTAATTGATGACTATATTATAGAGCATTCCATCAATGTTTCAATCCTGACGGTTTTTATGGGAAACCATATGAATTATAACTACAATCAATTGTGTGACCTTGCAGCAGGGGCAATGATACATGACGTGGCAAGGCAGAACAAAAAAGAGGAAGACCTCGAGCATGTTCAAAAAGGATTTGATGTAATGAGAAAGTGCAGGGGGCTAAGCCTGCACTCTTCAATAGTATGTTATGAGCATCACGAAAACTTTGACGGAAGCGGTTATCCCCGGAAGTTAAAGGGTGCACAGATTTCCGAATTCACAAAAATCATAAGGGTTGCAGATTTGTATGACGATTTACTGCACGGCTTCGGAAACGGGGATGTACCTATGATGCCTCACCAGGCTTATGAAAATATTCTCGCAGCCGCAGGCACTGTTATTGATCCTGCAATGGTAGAGGTATTCAGAGATACTATAATATTCTTTCCAAACGGCTGTACGGTATTACTGAGCAACGGTTTAACGGGAGTAGTGGTAAGGCAAAACCTGGGAATACCGCAGCGTCCTGTTGTCAGAACTTTCAGTGACTCCGGAATTATCGGAGAGGTTGACCTTTTGCAAAACCTCACGCTGTCAATCAATGATGTAGTTATAGTTTAGAGAGAAATATAAATAAAAGGCTCGTGGCCATCAATGGTCCCGAGCTCTTTTATTTATATTAAGGAAAGGTTTATTGAAATTTTTAATTAAGAAGCTGGTGTAACTTCAGGAGTTACTTCAGGAGTAGGTGTAGCTTTTGCAGCATCAGTTATACTTTTAATCAACTTATTTAAAGCATCTTGCATAGTGCGGATTTCATCATTCAATGTTTTTTCCTGCGCTTTTAATTCATCCAGCTTTGTAGTATCAACAGGAGTTGTTTCTTTCAAAGCCTTGATGTCTTTTCTAAGAGTATCCAACGTTGCTCTTATAGCTGCTGCATCAGCCTCAAATGCTGCTTTAGCGGCTGTGATTTTTTCGGCATTTTCAGCACCTACTTTAGCAACCAAATTAATTTTTTCAATTAATATTCTTAAAGCATCTTCCTTAGCCTTGAGTTCATCTTTTAAAGCTTTTTCGCTAGCTGTGAGTTCAGCTAACTTTGTTTCATCAAGCGGTTCAACTTTTTTTAATGCCTGAATTTCTTTTTTTAAGCTGTCAAGTGCTTCTTTAATAGGAGCTACATCAGCTTCAAATGCTTTTCTTGCATCAACAATATCCTGGTTTTCAGCTGGAGGAACGGGCTTAACCGGAGTTGGTGCGCTAGGTGGAACCGGTGCGCTGGGTGGAACCGGTGCGCTAGGTGGAACTGGTGGTTTAGCCGGCGTTGGAGGGGTCGGCAATCCAGTTGGTGCAACCGGAGCTACCACATTTGGTTTATCTGCCGGAGCTTTTTTCGGGGCGTCTATAGCAAGAACACCTGTTGAGAAAGAAAGTAATACTGTGGTTACCAATACTGAGCTTACAAATTTTTTCATTTTAACATCTCCTCTACTTTAATTAGTTATATTTTATAATCTGTATAAAAAACGATAGCTCTTAGAGCGCAACATTTTTATACAGTATCATAAACAAAAGTATTAATGGTTTTGAAACTACTAAAATCTATATTCCGGGCCGCATGGAGTGCAGTGCAGCACAGCGGCCGGCCCCAGGAATAAACGGTATTGTTTTTACCTTTCGTTTAAGTCATTCGTTTTATCTGAATTTTTTCATTCGGTGCTAAAACATTTTGTATAAAAATTTATTTCGTATTGATTTGCAATAAATTCTGTGAGATATTTACTAAAGCTGTAATGTTAAAGAAATTTTTACGGGACCGACTAAAAATAAATAATTTCTGCGAATATTACTTTAATAAGGGGGGAGTATTTGCTTGGTAGATATAAGATTCTGGAAGTCAAAACGAGAAAAAGAGTCATTTATTGAGATAGTCAGAAAGATTAAAAATGGGGACACATTACTAAGAAATAGATTTATTAATGATTATAAACCGTTTATATTAAAATCTGTATCTCAAGTGACAGGTAACAAGAGTGACATTGAAAGCAGCGAAGAGTTTAGTGTTGCGCTTATAGCTTTTAATGAAGCTCTGGAGTGTTATGACCCTGAGAAGAAGCATATGTTTGTGGATTTCTCAAAACAAGTCATGAAGCGACGGATAATAGATTACATAAGAAGCGCTAAAAGAAACAATATTTTTCTTCCCTTTTCAAGTTTTAATGATTCCGGAAATAACGACTTTGAAGAAAAATATTTAAAAGATACAAGTTCCGATTATTCAACTGATTTTGAGATTAAAGAGGAATTCTATAATTTTGAGAAGAAAATCGGAGAATTCAAAATAACTGTTGAGGATTTGGTTACATGTTCTCCAAAGCATAGAGATACAAGGGAGATATGCCTTAATATAGCAAAAATTGTCGCAGACGATGATATTTTATACAAAAAACTTTTAGATAAAAAGACTCTTCCTTTTTCTGAGCTGGTAAAGCGGGTAAACGTTTGTCAAAGGTCTATTGAAAGAAACAGGAAGTTTATTATAGCAATGGTTCTTGTGCTAAAGAGTGATCTTGATGTGTTGAAAAGCTATATATCATATAACATAGGGCGGTGAGAAAGCAATGGAAAAGAAAATAGGTACCATTTTAAAATTGAAAAACAAAAATGCCATTGTAATGACTCGGGATTGCCGAATAATTCCCATAAAGGCGCAACCGGGTATGTATGTAGGACTGGAAATAAATTTTGGTGAAAACGAAGTTATTCATCCGGTAAATAAAAAGATTGTTTGTTCGGGAATGGCTGCAGGAATTGCAGTGTTGTTTTTAACTATATTTACTTTACTCAATTTTTCCATCGAAAACAGGATTTTTGCATATGTAGATATTGATTTTACTAAAAGCGTGGAGTTTGCAGTTGATAAAGATAATAAAGTGCTGAAAGTATATTCATACGATAATGAAACGAGAGATTTATTAAAGGGATTGGACTTGAAGTCGAAAAGCGTGGATACAGCTATAAAGGAAGTAATGAGCAAGGCTAATAAAGGTGAAAATATGATTTTAATATCGGCATGTTTGAAAAACACAGATACTTCAGCGTTAGATAATATCAACAAGAAAGAATATGAGAAGTTTAATAAATTACTCAAGACCTGTAAAAATGCCGTGGCACAACAGAGTAATAAAATTGTTGCAATCAACTACAAATATAAAGAGCTGGCAAATGATAAAGAAATCTCTATGGGCAGATGCTTTCTATATGAGAAAGCAAAACAACAAGGTGTAAATATTGATATGGAAGAAATTAAGACTAAAAGTATCGGTGAAACTTTAGAAAAGGTTAAAATTGAAGATACAGGTATTTTGCATGGAAATGATAAGGATTTGAGTTTGTCAAAGCCGGTAGATAAGAAGTTACATGATGTAGGGTCTGATAAGCTTACTGATAATTCCGGGCATCCGGAACATTCTGCAGCTCCGGAAAATAAACTTTTAAAACCGCATGAGGATGAGAGGTCTATACTTCCATTGCCTCAGGAGAATAAAGGTAAACCGGAAGATTTAAAACCTTTACATCAAATTAAACCTGAAAATGAAATAGAAGAATTGAAAGAGAAACCTTATAAACCTGTAAGCGATAATAAAACCGCTCCATCTGCTCCGATCGAACCCAAACGAGTTGAGGCCACTCCTGTGCCTGCTTCTGCTAAAATAAATGACAAGCTGCTTGAGCCACCTACACCGATGAAGCCTGAAAAGGATGGAATTAATCCGCCACCTACACCTGTCGAGCCTAAAAAAGATGGAATTAATCCGCAGCCTGCTTCTGAAACACTAAAAACAAAGCCGGAGCCTACTTTACCAACGCCGGATAAACCTAAAAAAGAGATAGTAAATCCGCCGACAACTCCAGCGAAGAAAAACGAGCCGGTAGCTCTGCCTACGCCAGTTGAACATACAAAGCCTGGAGTAAATCCACCGCCAACTCCTGCAGCGAAGAAAAATGAGATGGTACTTTCACCGATTACAGTAGTAATAAAAAATGAGCCGGTACCTCCTACGATCCCAGCAGCGAAGAAAGATGAGCCGACACCTCCAACTCAAAATAGTAGGTAAAGAGTTTGGAATTATTATAGAAAAACAACTTAAAATTAAAAATTAAGTAGCCAAAAATTGTTAAAGCATCACAATTTTTTAGCTACTTAATTTTTTTAGGTATAAAACCCCTTATCTTTAGCAGTTAGAAGCTATTGCAATTTATTCGATCTTTCAGCTGCTGCTTTTAAAGTTTCGATTTTTTTTAAAAGAAACAGAACCTGACCGTGTTTTTACCGCCGGTGCTTTCACTGCGGTAAAAACTGCTTGCAGGTACAACCGCCATGCCTGCTTCCTTTGTAAGGTATTTGGCAAATTTCACATCGTTTTTAAACCGAAGTTATCTATATCTGCCAGTATATAATAAGCTCCCTGCGCCAGGTTTATTGCGCCATGAGCTAAGGCAATACGGTCATTTCCTTTATTACCGATTCGGAAAAGCTTTTTGCCTTATCAGAAATTATATCGTTCATTGGTTTACCTTACTGTAATAAAAAATTATCCCTTAATAAAACGGTCCATCAATGTATAGCCGTCTTCAATATAGAGTCCTGTGCTCTTTGCCTGAAATTCGTCATAACCTTCTATACCGGAAGATACTTCGGCATTTTTTCGGTATATTA
>JAEZNF010000109.1 GCA_023441845.1 Bacillota bacterium
ATCCAGCCCCCTTTATTTTACATTACAATATTAATTAACATTTTACACAATTCCCTTTCATCATTCAAGCAACTGAGCAAATTGTCTGAATGAGCAGGCAAATAGTTCCGCGATAAATAATAAATAACATATCTTATTTCTTACTCCGTTCCTGACTTAAGAAGCAATCTCACAGCATGACGCAACTATGTTATTGTAATTATTTCCTTTGTATAAAATAAAAATATCGTTTAATCTCTATAGATAATATTATCCTGCGCTACTATGAATATTTCAATACCTGCTTTGATTGATTGGATTAAACCATGAATTGAGAAATGCATCTACAATAGATATATTGGTCTTTTAAATAAAGGTAAAGAACTTTTGAGCAGTATAAAAGATACTATGGAAGATAAAATCATAAAAATATATGATTCCATTCCGGAAAATAAGCGGACTCAAGTATTGGAAAGCCTGAAGCTGCTAAGTGACGCATTTGTTACTGAAATATGCTAACACTGATATTACACATAATAGCTTTCGATATATCATGTGCATTTTATTCAATGAGCGCTTGCGCGAATTGTGCGCCAAACCGCGTTTTTGCAGCGCAAAATACGCTGCGGGCGCTTTAGCACCTTCCTTACGCGTTTTGTGTGTATCGCGCTACGAGCATTTTATCAAATGTCCAGCTGCATTTTATAATCATCCATGACATAGCCGCTTCCAATATCTGTTACCATTTCTTCAACTATTTTAAACCCCATTTTTTTGTAAATAGCGACAGAATTATCGTTGTACTTATTCACGGTCAGCCAAATGTGGTTCATACTATTCTCCTGTGCTATTTTCAAAAGCTTCCCAAGCATTTTTCTTGAAATGCCGTAACCACGGTAATCCTTTTTTACATATAGTTTGCTTAAAAAAATACTACTATTTAGTTCTTCAGGCTTAGCACCACAGTATCCCGCAAGTTGGCCATCATAATATGCCATAAAGTAACGATACCCATTTGTGCTGATGTCACGAAGAATTACCTCAGTACTCTGATACTTTTTTAGCATGTATTCTACCTGAGGCAGTCCGATAATCGGCGAATAATGCTCTGTCCAGATTTCTGCAGCAAGACTCGACAATTCTTCGGCCTTTTGCTTTTCTCCCGCATTCAGTTCTACAAGATCAATATCTTTCATAATATCACCTTCCAATACTTGTTACTTTATTTCTTCCCGCTTCCGATTTCATGCTGCTTCTGATTTTGTGTATGAAGTTGAGAAACGTCCCCCGCCTTTTATCTATTTGTTATTTTGCTGATGTTTTTGATAATAATGGACAGCGAGCCGTCCGGATTATTAACAAATTCAATTTTGTCGTTACTATCGGCATACTCCAGAGGAAAATCGATTACAATTCCAGTGTCTGTCTTTATCTTATGTGTCCTGAATTTTTTTTCAACTAACTTGTCCGGAATAGTAATTTCCTTTTCGCTAATTCCTGCTTTTGTGATTTCTTCAACATATTCACGCTTGATATCCATATCCTTTTCAAATACCTTATCAGCAATCTGCTGGATCTGAATTGCGGATGTTTCTTCAAAGCTTTCTGATACCGCTTTTTTCAGCATAATTGTTTTCTCAAAATCTTCATCAAAATATTTCTTATTCATATTTTTAGTGACCTTATCGAGAATTTTAAGCTTCTCATTGTCGGATAATTCGCAACTGGATTCAAGCAAATATTTAGACAGATAAAACTCCTTTTCACCGTTGATCTCAAACTTCTTTTCAACCAGCCGTATACTGAAATCAGACAAGCTGATGAGTACACATTCCTCAAGCTTCTGTCCATCTTGAGGCAATAAGGTCTGATGGCGTATGATCGAGTTAATATTTCCCGACTCAACATTATTTACCCAATGAGTAAATCCTTCTTTATAATTTAGTTTCAAAACGCCAAGATATTTCTCACTTCCAATTTGTATGATGCAGCAGACCAAATCGGCGGATGGTATGTCAATATTTTTCTTCATTATTTCAAAGAATCTGTTTGCTATCTCTTCGGTTATTGGTAAAAAATCTGCTTCATTTTGATTCAGTGATTGACACAGGCTCCTAAAACAGTTATCCTCTCCCGTGAACATGGCAGTTTTGGTATTCGGATCGTCTAACACCTTTTCAATATGTTTTGTAAGATAGTACTCCAGATCTCCTGAAATTTCTAATTCTCCCTTAGAAATAACCGGGATCCCGGTATTTGCATCCAGCACATGTAAAACAGCCCTTATTACTGAAATAATATCGTCCATTATATCTCCCATTCGCGATCAAGCTCATTTCAGCCGCACACTACTTCATAATTACCCACAGGCGACTTATTTCAGAGTAGACTATATAATTTATTCTGAGTTATGTCAATAATGAACATTTTTCAATAGGCTTATTTCAATGAGCACTTGCGAGAATTGTACGCCAAATCGCGTTATTGCAACACAAAATACGCTGCGGGCGCTTTAGTGCCTTCCTTACGCGTTTTGTGTGTATCGCGCTGCGAGCATTTTAGCCAATGCTCCTTCAGAGGGGGGGATTGAACCCACCACTGAAACGTGAATCCGTTTATCCCCAGCCACGCGTTTTTTGTCCAATGGGCAAAAATATACTCTGAGTCAGAGGTCTTAGGAGCATTTGATAAATCAATATTTCGGTTCATCAGAATGAAAAGGTCACAATTTGTAAATAATATCCTATAGGAGGTTATTATCATGAATAACGCGATTTTAAAGCTTGATAAAAGAAGTGAAATAGGTGGCGGAAGAGCCAGAAGACTAATTGAACGAGGTCTAATACCGGCTGTTGTATATGGAAAAAATA
>JAEZNF010000286.1 GCA_023441845.1 Bacillota bacterium
CAATTCCTGGATACGTGCCTTTGCATTAATACCTTTATCAATACAAAAACCTCTCATCCATACTTTTTCATTTTCATTATACGGATCTCTCCAGAAACGCTTTATAAAATATTTAAGCTTAGATTGAATATCCCAAACTAAACCCGAAGTAGCACACACTGAGGTAAATGCATCGGCTAAATCCTTTTCTGACATTTTACCCTCTAAAAAATCAAGAAACAAAATCTCATAAAATGCAAATGGAATAACCTCGGAATCTGGTATTCTCATAAGTGTATAATGGGGTCCACGTTCTTTTATATCATCAGTTACAAGGCAAATACAGCCCAGTGTTTTTGCCATTGCTATAGCATAAACCTCACCAAGATCTCCACCATCAAATAGAATCCTATACTCTTTAACGTGCTGTAAAAGCACCTGATACATTCCTATACTTTTAAGATATTGATCTGTAATGAGTTCAATTTTGCCAGTCGCTACATCTTGATCGAACAATTCAATTATTTCATGCTCTGCATGATTTACCATTTCATAATTTCTAATAAACTCGTATACTTTTAATTTTTGAAATCTATCGAATAAAACAGACTGAAGATTTGCTTTGTACAGATGGATTATTACATTCGTATCAAGTGATGCCTCCATTAATCCATCCCCCTAAGCAAATCATCAAAACTTTCCTCTTCATTATCCTGACTATCATTTATGCTTACGTCATCAGGGCTTAAATCCACATAATTAAGGGCGGATGCAAGACTTGTCTTAGGTATTAGTTTTTCATTATAATTTGAAATAACCCATTCCAAAAACTCAGCTGGTATCTTTTTTGCCTCTGCACTTTTACAAAGATCTGTATTGCCACCTATTACACTCAATAATTTAGAAGCTGTTTGCTCTATCTTCTCATTTTTTAATTTCTCAATAATCTCTTTAGTTAATATATTCAATGCCTTGAGTCTTACTAAAACCATATCATAGCTTGCAGTAAACGCTGTTTGGATTCTTGCTATGTCGAAACCATCCCAAAGTGATGTGTCTTTATCCTTAAGCTCAAGTCTGATAAACTTATCAACTTTCTCTATTGGCATTAGTAAGCAAGCTGCGAAGTAATTTGCTTCTATTTCTAACTCATCTCTATCAGTAAAATCATCATCTTTTATCAATGTTCTTCCTTGCTCATTCAAATGCAGTCTTTGGTGACCAATTTCATGTGCAGCAGAAAAAATCTCTCTTGATAAAATTAATGAAGAGTTTGAAAATATGATTCTTTCGGAATCCTTAATCAAAGCAAAACCTAAAAAAGCTTCTGCACCTATTGGGTATCTAATTGTTCTGTATCCCAACTTCTCAGAAGCTTCAAAAATGTCTTTAAAGCCATAATCGGTAATATTACACTCATCTCTTACTTTCTCTGCATCTTTTTCAATAGCAATTTGTCTGTTTTTATTCATTCACTTCAACCTGCCTAACGCTGTTATAAAGTTTACGATGAGCATAAAAAGTATCTAACATATTATTGATAAACGAGAATTTATCCTCTTGGCTTAAATCGCTATTACCTCTAAACATTGGTTGTTCCACTTTTACATTGCTTACTACAGAGGTTATTTCCTCTATCTTAGCACCCAAAATTTGGGCAATAACAGATATGCTGGCGAATGAAATATCTATCAATCCTTTTTCAAGTCTTGCATATTTTTGCCTTGAGCAATTCATTTTTTCAGAAACTTGTTCTTGAGTGAAACCCTTTGCTTCCCTCAAACTTTTAATTCTTGCTCCTATAATAGCATTCACACTATCACTTCCCCTCAATAATATTATACTATATTATATTTTATTATCAACAAAAATGTTACAAAAATATAACTTACAATATTTATTTTTATCGTTTTTATAATAATTATTTATTTGATGTTTTAGTTATGTAACATTACAAGTTGTATCATAGTAGGTAATTATTTTTTTACAATTTGGTTATGTTTTATTTTTAACGAGTTATTTTGAACAAATAAAGAAAATCATGGAAATCAATAATTTATATTTATACTATAAATCACAAATAATTTCTTCCACGATGCCTTAAGTAGACAAAAATTATATTGTAAAGACCCCTTGGTTCCTTGGCAGCACCATAGATCCCAGCAAAACTCATATAAATCACATGCATCCTTTTTTAATAATTGGTATTCGTTTGTAAATGCATTCAACGTTAAGATCTGTTGCTACATGAGCTAGTCTTGGAGCCTCCGTTGTAGTAGATATTGGACTCCTTACCTGCATATCATCAATATATTTATTACTTTTATCGTCTAAACAACTTAATGTTTCACTAAACAATTGCTGTGCTAAGTAATTTCTTTGCGTAACTTTAAAAAAGCGGGCTAAATTTTTGTGGGAATCGCCAGTACTCTTATATTCTTCAAAATCTAAATCATTTACTACTTTATTTAACCCAGTTTGTTCTTTTATTGAATTCAAAATCAACATCTACGTGCCACGAGATTATTGGATAATATTATTACGCAAAATCATTTCATTTTTTTACCAAAACAACCCCCGGGGGTCGTTTTCGACCCCCTCCTCAAACCCGCATAGAATAAGCAAAAGAGGCATTAAGCAATTTTTAGCTTAACACCTCTTTGATAATTGTAATTTCA
>JAEZNF010000328.1 GCA_023441845.1 Bacillota bacterium
ACTTTATGCATACCAACAGCGTTCTGTTCATATACGGGAGTGGCACTCGATAAAAAGACTCCTCTGCTCCGTTCAATGGAAGTAATATCAAAACAGGCAATGCGTGTTTTAAAGCTTTTCGGAAACACCACTGCAACAAGGGTTATTACAACAGTTGGTCCTGAACAGGAATATTTCTTAGTTGACAAAGAAATGTACGATAAAAGAAAGGACCTTATCATCACAGGCCGCACACTGTTCGGTGCAAAACCTCCGAAGGGACAGGAGCTTGAAGACCATTATTTCGGAACATTAAAAGAAAGAATTTCTTCTTTTATGAAAGAATTGGATGAAGAGCTCTGGAAGCTTGGAGTACTGGCTAAAACAAAGCATAATGAGGTTGCACCGGCTCAGCACGAACTTGCCCCCATTTTCAGCACTACCAATATAGCTACAGACCACAACCAGCTTACTATGGAAACTATGAAAAAGGTAGCTTTAAGGCACGGTTTGGTTTGCCTGCTGCACGAAAAGCCATTTGCAGGGGTAAACGGTTCCGGTAAGCACAATAACTGGTCAATGAGCACAAATGACGGTCAAAACCTTTTGGATCCCGGAAATACTCCTCACGAAAACGCACAGTTCCTCGTATTCCTCTGTGCGGTTATAAAAGCTGTTGATGACTACGCAGATTTGTTGAGATTATCCGCAGCAAATCCCGGTAATGACCACAGGTTAGGCGCTAATGAAGCACCACCCGCTATTATATCAATATTCCTCGGTGATCAGCTTACAGATATACTTGAGCAGATTGAAAACGGCGGAGCAAAAAGTTCAATTGAAGGCGGTGTACTAAAAGTCGGTGTATCAACCCTGCCTTCACTTCCTAAAGACTCGACTGACCGTAACAGAACTTCTCCGTTTGCGTTTACAGGAAACAAATTTGAATTCAGAATGGTTCCCTCATCTGCTTCAATTGCAGGACCTAACTTCATATTGAACACCATTGTGGCAGAAATTCTTTCACAGATAGCCGACAGGCTTGAAAAAACATCCGACTTTGATGCAGAAGTACAGGCAATACTCAAGGATATAGTTAAGAACCATAAGAGAATAATCTTTAACGGAAACAACTATTCAGACGAATGGGTTGCTGAAGCAGAAAAGAGAGGGCTTCCGAATATCCGATCAACAGTCGCTGCTATCCCTGCAATAATTGCCGATAAAAACGCGCAGGTTCTTGAAAAACACGGCGTTTTAAGCAAAATTGAGCTTGAGTCCCGTTATGAAATAAACCTTGAAAACTATATAAAAACAATAAACATAGAATCTCTTACAATGCTTGAAATGGCTAAACGTCAGATACTTCCGGCATGTATAGAATTTGCAACTTCTTTGGCAGATTCAATTAACTCAATAAAAGCTACCGGACTTGACGTTGATATATCAGCTCAGAGCGAGCTTTTGACAGAAGCTTCTTCTCTGCTTGCATCATTTAAGAAGAATATATCCGAGTTGGAAAAAGTAACTGCTGTTGCTGCCGATATGCATGGTGATTCCTTCAAACAGGCATCATACTATAGGGACGAAGTATTCACAAAGATGGGCGCTCTAAGAGCTGACAGTGACAAGCTGGAAACATTGGTGGATAAGGAATACTGGCCAATTCCAACCTATGGTGAAATATTGTTCAATATATAATATAGCGGGTTATTCATTGAGAAACAGCTACTGATAAAGCGAATGGATCATGACGGTCCACTCGCTTTTACTTTTTGGAAATTTGCTCTACGCACGGCTTATGAATAGTCGCTCGCATTCATAGCGGCTCGCTTAAAATGCTGATAAAAATTTTACCTGTGTATCTTTCTACAAAGTGATACTTAACAATGGCTAGACTTTCTGAAAAGATTATTTACTTTTGTTATAAACAATTAAAGGTAAAAAAGGGACCATCTCTTTCCGGTCTTTAGACAGGTTAAAGGATGGTCCGTTCTTTATCATCTGCTATTTAAGAATACTTTCGGAAATCATTATTATTAAGCAGCTCACTTCAAAGGCTCGTAATCACCTGCTTTTCTATTAAAATGCGCTGCAACAATCATTATATCGATCAAATTAATACAATTATCACCGTTAAAATCATAATCTTCCCTGTATTCAGGATGTCCGACTCCGGTATTATACGCCCTGGCGATTTGCATAATATCATTCATATTGATGGCATTATCCTGTACACCGTTTACGTCCACATCACCAACCCACATATATATCGGGGAACTTTGGGTTGAAATTTGCATGTCAGCCGTTGCCGTAATATTTTTAACCTCCCTTGACAGGTAGTTTTGTTTAGTGATCCTTAATGTGCAGTTTGAGCCGGTAGGTACGTTATATATTTCGAAGTATCCTTTATCATCACTTAGCGCGTATAATTCTGTTCCAGCAATTTCGACCCTGAAACCGGACTTTACTTTTGACGGGAAATTAAGTCTTTCCGCAAAGTCAGGACTGACATAGCCCGAAATTTTAACCCCGGATATAACTACCTTTATAATCTTTGAAACAACTGCTACGTTTCCTGCTTTATCCTCTGCTATAAATTCAACCTTATTGTCTCCGGCCTTTATAAGCTGTATTAATGCCCCGTTATGGTATCTTTCTTCGTTGAAAAGTACATATGAGCTTTCAATACCGGACAACTGGTCTTTAGCATCAAATGTCAGGCTTATGCTGCTTCCGTAATTTTGAACCTCTGAAAGCGATTCGGTTATTACAGGCTTTGTTTTATCGATATTTATTCCTGTTATAACTGCACTCTCCGAATTACCGGCCTTATCTACCGCTGTTCCTGTGACAGACAGAGCCAATCCTTCTTCTGTTATAGTGATATCGGGCGTTACTGTATCTATTCCCGACTCACTGTCATGGGCTTCAAAATGTACCGTGACATTGCTGTTATACCATCCGTTTTTATTGGGCTGCGCTGTCGCTGCTCCACTAACTCTCGGCGGCGTAACATCAGCCTGCGGAATTTCTACTTCTGCAGTTATTATATTGGAAAGCTTTACGATTTCGGCAGGAACATTGCTTCCCTCACTTCTTTCCACATAAACCTTTATGGAGTACTCTTCATTATATGGAGCGTCTTTTGTGAACTTCGGATATATAGCCTTATTTTCTCCGGCGTTCAAGTTTATTACCTCCTGCCTCTTCTCAATCAGCTGCTTACTTGATTTATCGTAGAGTTCAGTTGTAATTATACCTTCCACTCCGTTCATGTAAACATTCTTTACATTAATATCGGCTGTAATACACTCGTTATCTTCATTAAATGCATTTTTCACCGATACTTCAAACGGTATCTTTTTGGATGGATCAAATATTGCTACATAGTTCCAGTTGTTACCCGTTATTTCCTCTTCACTATCCGTTGTAATGTAAGCATATATTTTACCCATGCCATCAGGGCATTTCAAGTCCTTGATACTGAATGCGTAGGTTGCAAGGGCTGTATCACCCATCTTCAGCATTTCAAATGACTTTTCATAGAGCTTGTTTCCGTTCAGCGAATCTTCGCTAAGGACAAATTTGATGTTCCCGGCTGTTATTCCGCTGTTGTTCTTCAAAAGTACCAATAAGGTTTTGTCGTCTCCTTCTCCAAGCAACTGCATACTGT
>JAEZNF010000426.1 GCA_023441845.1 Bacillota bacterium
GGCCTATCTTGCGCAGATGGGGAGCTCCATCTACAATTTTCGTTTTGTCCTTGTCCGATGCTTGCCGATGTGGATAAATTGGATACGGATACATGGTGTCAATGCACTACAGGGTATAGTAAAGTTCTCTTCGAAAAAGCCTTTGGCTGTGAAGTTGTTGTAGAGCTATTAAAAAGTATAAAAATAGGCGATGATATATGTCTTATGAAGATTATTCCAAGTAATGTTATTTGGAAATAGGCTGATAAGCTTCTTTGCTTGGAATGTGTATTCTCTCAGGATATGAAATTAAAAGCGGCCTTATTAAGGTCGCTTTTTCTATAGTAACAGGTAATTTTATATTTTCCCTGTCCTACTTTTGCAGCAGCAAGCCTAAGCTATATTTTCAAGTTGACAGAGTTGCATTTTAGTATCCGGCTTTATTTTGCAATTCTGTTATTCTTGAGTTTATTGAGTTGTTCATCAAATTATGATTGGATAATATTAGTAAAGTTATCTGAATTTGTTATAAACGTAAATAGGAGATGAAATAAAATGCAAAAGCCAGCGGTCGCAAATGAATGATAAGCTCACCTATGCAACATAATATAGAATTACAATAATAATAAAAGAATATTATTAATTAAAAAATATTATTATACTATTTACAATAGTGTGCGTAGTACAGTATAATGTAAATAGGAGGTGAACATATGGGAGAAAATTTTCAGGATGATTTATTTGATAGTCTTTTGCTGGAACTAAGACGAGGTACAATTATACTCAGTGTGTTAAGCCAGATGAAACTTCCCCAATATGGGTATTCACTGGTTGTATTACTGGAGGAGAAAGGAATACCTGTGGAAGCAGGTACATTATATCCGCTTTTGAGAAGACTGGAAAAACAAAACTTGTTGGAAAGCAATTGGGATGTGGATGTTGCAAAACCTAGAAAATACTATCAGTTGAGTGAATATGGTAAGGAAATATACGGCAAACTATGCGATCAATGGTTCGAGATGGTTAAAAAAATAGATAATCTCATAAAGGAGTGATAAATATGGAATTGGTAAACAGATATATCTATGCTGTTACAAGAAGTCTGCCTGAAAAGCAGAGAGGTGATATAGACAAGGAATTGAAGACCCTCATAGATGATATGATTGAGGAGAACGATGAGCCTATACCATATGATGACAAGGTGAAGAAGGTCCTTGTAGAATTAGGTGATCCTGAAATACTTGCCGATAATTATAGAGGTTCCAGGCGGCATCTGATAGGTCCTAAATTTTATGATGCATATTTATTGATACTAAAGATTGTTCTTATTGCGGTATTGGGAGGAATTACTGTTGCGATTATGGTGCAAAGCATTTTTTCAAAGGATCAAAACGGTGTTGATATCGTATCTAATTATTTATCAGGACTATTTAATGGTGGATTGCAGGCATTTGCATGGGTTACAATAGCATTTATAATTGCCGAAAGAAGCTACATGAATAATAAGAAGGGTCATTTGGAAAAGAGTAGTGTGGAAAAAAGCAAGTGGAGTCCTTCCCAATTACCTGTAATTCCTGAGAAAAAGGCTTTAATACCTATACATGAGCCAATCGTTTCGATTATATTAACCACAATATTTTTAGCATTACTTTATAATACTCCACAAGTTTTTGCAGCATATTTCACGGTTGGAAATGAAACAAAAGTGATACCTGTTTTTAATCAACTCGCTATGGAAGGTTATAAGATAATTATCCTTTCCGTACTTTTATTGAACGTTCTTAAAGAAGTATTGAAGCTTTATAACAGAAGATGGACATTAAAGCTTTCACTTGCAGTTGCTGTTTTAAGTGGAATGTCTACAATTTTGATATTGTTTGTATTTGCCGGCTCTAATGTATGGAACCCGGATTTCCCAAATGAAATTATAAAGAATATGAAATTATCTTTAGATTTTGTCAGCACGTGGGCTAATATCAAAAACGGATTTTTTGCAGGTATTATAGTTATTGGTGTTATAGATATTGTTGCCACACTTTTCAAAGGCATTAGATATAGGTAATGAAAAATAGGTATTTAACTAAATTAATATCAATTAGACCTACATGCCAATAATGGCACCAACAAATAATGAAATTCGAGCATGGCATCTACTGGAAGATAACAAGACATTTCGAATTTCAGAATAGGGTAGTATACCATTTCACATAAGGGTAATTTTGAAGATTAAGCCTTCACTTGCGCCTATAAAGGTAAATGTGCTGCCTCTTATCAAAAAAACGTCATGTAGAAAAAGCACAGGAAATCTATAGCACACTGAAAAAGTACTTTCAGGTTTCTTATGATGATGCCGGTAATATCGGAAGACGCTATCGCAGGGGAGATGCCATTGGAACGCCATATGCGGTTACTATTGATGACACAACACTCGAAAACAACACAGTTACTGTACGTGAACGAGACACAATGCGTCAGGTGACAATGGCAGTTGACGAATTGAAGAGTTATTTACTTGAAAATATAAATATTGAAACAAACTGATTGGGAAATTGTTCTATTGGGGGGTGAACCGCTTCACTCCATGAGGTATTGGAAGCGGTTCGCTCAATGAATTAGCAAAATCCGTCATATAACTTGATTATTCCGTTCAGAATAAATAGAATAATATCATATAAAAAGTAATCACTTGGTTTAAAAGGATACGGGAATGGAAAAATCAACATATGAAACAATTAAAGGTTATTCTAAAAAGGTAATTGAAACATCTGAACTCCTTTCGATCACAGAGAGGCACTTTTCCGGAGAAAACTTTGAAATCCACGGGGGTTACAAGTCTTTTGTATCTTGCATCATGGACTTTTGTAGTAAGGGCTTCCTTGTGCCGATAAAATCATCCGGAACCAATGGCCGGAACCCTTTGCTTTTCAACAGATATAAGATTACTTTACCGGCTAAGAAGGAAAAGCCCGGTGAAGAACTCTTAAATGAATTGCAATCCATTCATCCCAGACTTGATAAAGGCTATTATTTCAGGAATCACGATGCTTATGAAAAGGACAGGAAATACATTTTGATGCTTTCCGACTACCTTTTGGATAATAGCAGGAGCGGCTCTTTAAAATACAGATGTACCATGAACGAAAGGTCATTTGAGATATTCAATGATGAAAAGTTTCTGGAGTATTCCGGGAAGGTCTTGATAAAGAGGCTGGGACTTTCTCTGCAGGATTTAAACTGCTATAAGACGTTGGAGGCCTTTTTTTACATACTCTTTGAACCTAAGGAAAGATTGAATGTTTTAATAATCGAAAACAAGGATACCTTCTATTCCGTTTTAAAATATATTGAAAGAAAGCCTCAAAAGGAATTATACGGGGTCAATATAGACATGCTGATATATGGAGAGGGAAAGAAAATAGTAAGCAGCTTTGGTTTTATTAATGAAGTGGCGGCAGGAACAGCTATAGAAAGGGTCTATTACTTCGGGGATCTGGATTTTGAAGGAATAGGAATATTCAACTCACTTGCCTCAAAGTACGGGAAATATTTTATAATACCACATGTAAGACTGTACAATGAACTCCTCATCGAAGCTAAAACGCCTCCGGCATTGAAAACCAATCAGTCGGAAGTCTATCTTGAATTGTTTTTGAGGTACTTTGACAATGATAGTAAGGATAAAATATCCAGTATATTATATAGTGGAAAGTATATTCCACAGGAGGGGTTGAATTTTGGAAGAAAGAAGGGTTTTTGAAGATGCCGGTATGGATTGCCTGAAGGATTACCGGGAAAGAATGCGCAATTTAGCGCCTTTTATACATTTGTCCCGCAAACTGGCGGGATTTCAGAAGTACAGTGATGTTGACATGACTTCTGTGGGTTTTTCGGTGCTCCTTTTCATCCTGGAAAACATGCTTATCGGAAGGGAAGAATGCAGTGTTGAGGATATTGCAGGATTTCTGCAAACAATACTGAAACGCTCCTATGATATCAACATGACACAGGAAGAGTCCAGGGAAATGGCTTTTTATATAAGGGATTCCATTGCAGGAAGCGGGGGTGAAATCTTCAAGTTCGGCTTTAAAAACCTTGAAACCGGCATGGATGAAACTATTCCTATAAAGCTTATAGATACATCCTATTACGAGATAAAAAAATCTGCAAGGTACAAGCTTACAGACCAGGGTATGGAGCTTTTATTCAAGACCAGGGAGATATATTCGGAATACAGGATAAATATAACCCAGATGTACTTGAGGCAGCAAATTGAAAAGGGAGTGTTTTCCGGTGCACTGCAGACAGTAAATGAACTCAATCTGCAGGTGAGGCAGCTTCGGGAGAGGCTTGAAAGCCTTCTTTTAAATATACGGCAGAATGTTTTGGGTATAGAGTTTGAAGAACTGAAAGTATTATTCGCAAGGATCAAGGAGCAATTTGAGATTGAAAGACGGGAGTTTTTAAACATCAGGAGGATACTTAAGGAACAGAGAGAAAATATAGAGAAAATAAGCTATAATGATCTCGAAGAAAAAGAACTGAGAAACCTCAGACAAATAAAAATACTTTCGGAAAGGCTTGATATTACAACATCCGAACATGACAGGCTGTTTAATGAAAAACTGGACATTGTGGGTGAATACTTAAAGACCATTGAAACAAGGCTTCGGCAGGGTGTCAATGAATATATCGATTTTGAAAAGAGTATTTTTGATGTGTTGATTTCAAGGGACTTAAATCCGGAACGTTTAAAAAGAATACTGTCGCCGCTGTTTACAAACACTGCCCAAAACAAAGCATTTAATCCATATAAGGCTTTAGAACCGCAAAGGGTTAAAAGTGAAACAGAGGAAGAACGGGAAAGTATCGATTTAGAGGCAGAAATTGAACAGAGGGAAAAGAATGAGCGAGAAGAGAAGGAAAAGCGGGATCAAAAGGTTATGACATACCTGGAGGCCATTATTCAGGAAGCTTATGATAAGGGAGATTCCTACCTTAGTTCTGCTTTGGGAAGACTGGATGAAAATGCCTGCAAATCGGCTTCCTTTGATTTTGATTTCTACAGTCTTATAGTGATTCTGCATCAGCATAAACTAATGGACTTTAAAGAGATGGAAGATATTCTGGCGGGGATGGTAAGGGATACATCAGCCTATAACATAAATATTTATTACCTTTTTGATCGGATATTCAGCAAAAAGCCGGAACTTAAAGGCTTGAAGTCGTTAATTTTTATATCGTCGGCAAAGAAGATACATTTTGAGAACGGAAATGAAGTAACAGATTTTGTAATTAAGGGGGTCAGATAATGGAAAACCTGTCACCGGATTCGGTAAGAAAGGCTTTTTCACTGTATATGAATTTGATTGAGAAGTCCAGAATAACCAAAAAGGACAATCCCGAGCTTTTTATGTCCTATGAGGACCCTGAAATATCATTTATAACAAGAATCTTCGAAGAAGAAGCAGGAATAATGATCCTGAGATCGGGAGACACCCTCTATTTCACACCCGGGACCGATAACAGGTTTTTGGGATTTACCAATGAAGAACTCAGGGACAAAATGGGGTTTTCAAACAATACGGAATTGTATGCAGGATATATAATAATCTTGTCAATCATTATAAAGTTCTTTAACGGAGAAAATTACAACAACAAGGTCCGCACGGTGTTAAAGG
>JAEZNF010000428.1 GCA_023441845.1 Bacillota bacterium
ACCGGTGCGGGAAACAGCATAGATATAAGCGAGGCTTCAAGCACTTTCATGGCATCTGTAGCACTTGACTCCGGGAACGTAAACTATACGTCCGGAGAGGATGCGCAGCTTATTCTGGACGGTCAGAATGTTACAAGAAGCAGCAATACTTTTACTTCAAACGGGGTTACATATACGCTGCTGAAAGAAAGTGCAACCGAGCAGACCGTATCTTTAAAGCCAGATGTTGATGCGGTGTACAATAATATTAAAAGTTTTATTGATAAGTATAACAATGTTATTGAGACAATAAACAATAAACTATCTGAAAAGTATGACAGGGATTATCAGCCGCTTACTGACGAGCAAAAGGAAGCTATGAGCGATGATGATATAGAAAAGTGGGAGAAAAAAGCAAAAACAGGACTCCTGCGCAACGACGACCTTCTGGAAAGTATTGTTTATAATATGAGAACAGCGCTGTTTGAAAGTGTGAAAGGTGTAACCACTACATTATCAAGTATCGGCATAAATACCAAGACATATTCCGATAAAGGAAAACTTACTATTGATGAGACCAAACTCAAGGAAGCGATCAGTAAAGATCCGGATGGTGTTATGAACCTCTTTTCCAAACAATCCACCAGTCAATCTTCATACAGCAGGGACCTCACAAGTGACCAAAGGAAAACAAGATACCAGGAAGAGGGTTTGGCCCAAAGATTATCTGATATTTTAGAGGATAATATTTCAACATTCAGAGACATCAACGGGAATAAAGGAAAACTACTTCAAAAGGCAGGTATAACCGGGGATGCGTCGGAATATTCGAATACAATATATGACCAGATAAAAGGTTATAATACTAAAATAGCAGATTTAGCAGTTATGCTGGCAGATAAGGAAGATCGATACTATGAGAAGTATGCCAGACTTGAAGAACTTATGTCCAAAATGAATTCGCAAAGCAGCTGGCTCAGTTCACAATTAGGACAGAGTCAATAAATTTGGATTAATACCATAAATATTGCTACTATAAACCCGGAGGGATAGATATGACACCAAATAATCCATTTAACCAGTATAAGGAAAATTCTATCTATACTGCAAGTTCTGAAGAGTTGACGCTTATGTTATACAACGGGATTATCAAGTTTGTTATGCTGGCACAAACTGCAATAGACAATAAGGCTATTGAGAAAATACATAACAACATAACCAGAGCTAAAGATATAATTTCCGAATTGCAGTTAACGCTGGACAAAAATTATGAAGTATCCAATAACCTGGCGCTGTTATATGATTATATGTCCAGAAGGCTGGTAGAAGCAAATGTAAAGAAGGATAAGGCAATACTTGAAGAAGTTCTGGAACTTGTAAGAGATCTTCGCGATACATGGGCTCAGGCCATTAAGCTTGCAAGGCAGCAGCATGGAAGTATGCAGCAGATAGCAAAATAGGAGAGAACAAAAATGGACAATTCACCGGAAAAATATGTTAATAGAATGCTGGAGGCTACAAATAACAAATACCGTCTTCTTGATGAGATACTCATAATGACAAAAGAGCAGGCTCTTCATATGAATGAGGAAGGTATAGGTGCTCTGGAAAAGATTATGGCCGATAAACAGTTAAAAATTGACGAAATAAACAAATTGGACGATCAGTTCAATGTGTATTTCCAGAGAATGAAGATTGAACTTAAGGTAAAAAGCCTGGATGAAATCCAAAGCCTGCCCGTAGAAGGGGCTTTGGAACTGAAGGAGTCAGTTAAAAAAGTAATGGGGCTCCTTAAGGAGATATCCGAAGTTGAAAAGAAGAACAATGAAGGGGTAAAAAAGCTTTTGTCAGGAATAAGCAGCGAGATTAAGAAACTTAATGTAGGGAAGAAAGTAAGTGTTGCATACAATCCCTCAAATGCCCAGACATCATCGTACTATATAGACAAAAAAAAATAAATAAAAGGCGCAGGGGCCATGGAGGCCTACTCGCCTTTTGTCGGATTTGCCTCCAAAATATGAAAACGAATAAAAAAAAGGTTAGTCTCTCGACTAACCATGTAAAGGGGGTCAAAATGTATTTTGTGAGGTCCTTATTATTATTGACCGCCAAAAACATTTTATACACGCCCAAATAAAAAATTTAAATTTTATTTTGAATTGCAATTAATTTATGAAGAAACACTGCTGTTACAGTGTGGGATCAAGGCCGGTTTTCTTAAATGGAAGTATGGCCTTTTTGATTGTATGGATTATTTCCGATATTGTTTCTTCAAAATGTTTCCCCGAACAATCAACGGTAATATCGGCATATTTCTCATACAGCGGTGCTCTTTCCTCAAATAGATCGGATAAGTTTCCGCTTTGGCTCATAGCAATACCTCGGCTTTTTATGTTTTTTATCCTATCTTCAATCTCCTTGTAAGACAATTTGAGGTATACAACTATACCGCCTTTCTTTAAATGGCCCATTGAAGATTGCCTGTATACTGCACTGCCTCCAGTAGCAATCACATGGTTTTCAACATTAATGTTTATGATAACTTCTTTTTCAATATCTAAAAACTTTTCTATTCCGTCCTGATTAATTATATCCTGTAAAAGCCGGTTCTCCTTTTGTTGAATCAATAGATCGGTATCTAAAAAAGGTTTTCCCGTTGATTTGGCAAGAAGAACCCCCAGTGTGCTTTTACCGGCTCCGGGCATTCCGATTAAAATTATATTTGAAGTATCCATAATTATTTTCCTTTTAAAATTTATTTTTACTTATATATTAGCACATACTTGTAAATAATATATAAAGTAAGTTATTATGTTTGTATAGATTGTTATTATTGGTTCTAGGTTATATTGAACGCGCGAAAGAATTTTCATAAAGT
>JAEZNF010000470.1 GCA_023441845.1 Bacillota bacterium
GTATACCTCTCATACCTTAGAAAGAAACTTGCAATATCGGACTGCGGAATTGCAATTGAAACAATCAGGGCAAGAGGTTATTGCCTGAGGGAGGTATTATAAAATGTTCCGTAAGCTTAAAATAAAATTTATCATGACCAATGTTGTTACTTTAACAGTAGTACTTCTTTTGATCTTTTGCGGAATGTACTTTTCGATGAATGGTTTTCTGAAATTTCAAGCCGATATGATACTTAACAGTATTGCAAAAGAAGAATGTCTGAATCCTAATTTTAATGCGGCACTTGTCAGATACTTTTTTATCAAGGTGGAACCATCAGGAAAAGTTTTCGAGTACTCATCGGATATAACAGTTCCAACTGAAGATGTTGAGACTCTTAAAGATGAAGTGTTAAAAAGAGGAGTAACCAAAGGAAAAATCGCAAATAACAAATACAAATTTAATTTTTTAAAAGCTGACAAGGGATATGGATTTATAATAGTATTTCTTGATTATAGTGTTGAAGAGGTAATGCTAAAACCGATTATATTTATCGGCACTTTCTTTGGCCTAATCTCTCTCGCTTTGGTTTTCGGTATAAGTCTTTTTCTTGCCGGTAAATCCATCCGTCCCATTAAGACATCATGGGAAAAACAAAATGTTTTTATTGCAGATGCATCACATGAACTCAGGACACCACTTGCAGTAGTAAATTCCAATTTGGAAATAGTAATGGAAAATGAAAATGATACTGTCGGCAGCCAAGGCAAGTGGCTTGGCAACATCCAAAGCGAATTGGACCGCATGAAAAAACTTGTTGATGATTTGCTGTTTTTAGCAAGAGCAAATGCCGATGAGGAAATGCCTAAAGACTACTTTGATTTAAGCAATTTGCTATATAAAATATACGATGCTTTTATGCCGCTTGCCCAAAAAAAGGACTTGGAATTGCTTTTGGATAATAAAAAAAACATTGCGGCCTATGGCAATGAATTTCGAATAAAGCAGCTCATAACAATATTGTTGGACAATGCAATAAAATATACCGACAACGGCGGAAAAATAGAATTGAAACTGGAATCAGGTGCAAGTATGCTTCAATTGTCGATAAGAGATACCGGTGAAGGTATTCCTAAAGAACATATCGGTAAGATATTCGACAGGTTTTATAGAGTTGATAAATCCCGCTCGAGAAGTTTAGGCGGTTCAGGATTGGGTCTTGCCATTGCCAAATGCATAGTAGATGAACACAAGGGATTTATTAACGTTGTCAGTGAAGTGTCAAAAGGAACGGAGTTTACAATATCTCTTCCTGTAAAAAGCAACAAATAAACAGCTCTCTGACTTTCTTTACGCAGTTTGCACATGCAGTCTTGCGTTTTTTTATGACACTGTAGTTTACTTTAACTGTTATCGAAAGTCAGTCCCGCCGCCGATCGTCTTGTCAATAGTTCCGGCGTTTTATGGCTCAACAGCATACCGGCTGTTTTTATCCATAAGGAATTTTTTTCACGATTTTTTCACGTTTTTTTCACGTTTTCTGCAATTTTCCCCAAGGAAATTATTATATAATAGCTACATACACTTAACCGGTTAATGTATGAGTATTATTTTCAGTGTTAGTACTAATTTTGTCAAATAATAATATAGGAGAGTGAAGCCTTATGAAGCGTCTATCTAAAAAATTATCTTTGTTTTTGGTAATGGCGATTATTTCACAGTGTATATGTCTCTTTTGTACAACCGGCGTCAATGCAGCAAGTTCTATTAGAGTCCAAATGTACAACGCCAATACAGCATCGCCAATCACCGCAATACAACCTTTTTTTAGAATTACAAACACTACTTCATCCTCAATAAACCTTGCAAATTTAAAATTAAGATATTATTATACCATTGATTCAACAGCAACCCAAAATTTCTGGTGCGACTGGGCAACTGTCGGTGCAGCTAATGTAACAGGAAGTTTTGTAACAATTACAAACTCATCGGGAACTGCCGACCGTTACCTTGAAATAGGTTTTACATCAGGAAGCCTGGCAGCTAATGCCTCTACAGATGTGCAAGTAAGGTTTTCCAAGTCTGACAATACATCTTATAATCAAACAAATGATTATTCCTTCAATCCCATAGGAACAGCTTATGCAGACTGTACCAAAGTAACAGGCTATTTAAACGGTTCACTGGCATGGGGAACAGATCCGGCAGCTTCATCTCCATCACCTTCTCCCTCACCCTCACCGACAGGACGCAAATTTCTCATTGTTGTAAGTAAGCCCTTATATGATTACGGTTATGGAGAAATGTCCAGTACACTTAATGTATATATGAACGACCTGGTGGCTGAAGGATGGCTGCCGCAATTAATAACAGTAGATAATACGACTTCAACCAACCCTCAATACACATGCATAAATGCCACTGCTTTAAAGGAACGTATACGCAGCTTTTATAATAACGGATATGAAGGATTCGTACTTATAGGTTCACATCCCAATATTCCTACTGACTTCTGGACATACGATTCCGGTTCCACAAATCTTCCGACAGATCTTTTCTATGCGGATATGAGTAACTGGGGAAGCTTAAATAGCGCAGGCGCATTTGTTCCATATTCCCCGAATCCTTCCAATGCTGTTTTGCGTGATTTTGCACCTGATATGATTTATGGAAGGATAAGTTCAGGCTGCATATCCACCACAGTTGCTCAAGAAGCGGTATATGTAAAAAGTTATCTAAATAAGATTCATAATTATAGAGTGCAGGGAAGTAATCTTGATACCGAATCACAAAAAAGGTCTCTTGTATTACAAGACTGCAAAGATTATAAACAAGATAAAAGTGTGACCACTTTTTTGAGAAGAATTACACCTCAAGTATACAGTCTTTTTGACGACTCGTTAACAACACCAGACAGGATTGAACAGGAACTTGAAAAGGGCTATAAATTTTATCAACAGACTGTTCATTCTTCAAATGATTACCATCAAGTACAGGTTTGGGATGGTTATACCCTGGGATATAGCGATTACACATACAACAGGATTCTGACAAATCCGGTTACTCCCAAGGTTCATTTCATGCAACTTTCAAGCTGCTCTGCATGTCAATATAATGCAATAGAAAACGGTATTATAGTTAAAAAAAATAATATCGGTGCAGCATATCTTTTTACCAATAACTATGTTTTAAATGTTACCGGTTCAACAGGCGGATGGGGATATGGTTACAATGAAGAATTCTATACAAAGCTTGCAGGCGGTACACCTGTGGGACAAGCTTACAAAGATTATATGACCGGTATTATAAACAATTATACAGAGGTAGGCTGTCCAAAAGGAATCCTCCTCGGAGATCCCACACTTAAATACACCACTACTGTCAATAACATAACTCCATGTATTACTACCAATCTTGCAGGAGAATCAGACGAACCCAGACTCTTACTCAATTCAGGTATTCCTTTTACCATGCAAGCAACCGACCCTGATCTAACAACAAACGGAAGAAATGACAGTATCGTAATTGAACTTTCGGGAAATGATACTGCAAGCACTACAATGCTTCAGACAGCAAATATTACAAGAGGGACAAATTACTTAACCTGGACTCCGTCAGCAAGTGATTCAGGGAAGACATATAACTTAAATGTTACAACTTACAACAAAGATTCAAGCGGTAATATAGTTAATAACAAACATTTTGAGAACTTTACCGTAACCGTTGCTTCAAACACATATGAGGCTGAACTTAGCAGCAATACCATTTCCGGTGGTGCAGCAGTTTTTAATGATGCAACATGTTCCGGCGGTAAAAGGGTCGGATTGATAGGATGCGGCTTAGGGTATCTTACTTTTAACAATGTTTATTCAAGTAGTTCGGAAACCAAAACATTAAGAATAAGATACAAAACATCATCTGCTGCAACTGCATATATAAGCGTAAACGGCAGTGCTGCTACTGCATATTCCTTTACCGGCCTTGGGAATACAA
>JAEZNF010000475.1 GCA_023441845.1 Bacillota bacterium
TAAGTACATAGATATACTTCTCTCCGTATCAAAGGATAATAAAGACGAAGTTTTTCATTACGAATGCATCGATAAGCTCGATGAAAACATAAATCTCTATTTAAATGCGAAATCACTTAACGGGGTGAACTAAAATGGATAAAGAGAAAACAAATGATTTGTTGTTCATGGCAGAACAAGTAATAAACCAATCCCATTACAGCAATCTTTCAGAATTAAATATTATTAAATTAGATGATGACAGCCAGAATATTCATGCAGAGGATGTTCTTTGCTTATTCAAAATTTCTGAAATCGTTTACGATGAAAATGAATCGATTGATGATAAGTTTTCTATCGTTTTTAATGCGCTGCATTCATGTGGAGCATCTTGCATAATGATTCTTGAGTGTGTTGAGGGCAGAACGGAACTATACCTGGGTGCTGTGAACAAGCAACGCTACGAGAATATTTATTATTTGAACGTAATTCGTGATATTTTAAAAACAAGTATATACGGCAATCTTCCTGGATCTGAAATCAAAGAAGTTATTTCAAGAAAAGATATTAAAAAGGTGCTTCAAAATACACTAGACAATGGATTTGATAGCCAATGTATTACCTCTGTTTCTTGCGTAGCAAATTTACCGGAGGAGGACAACGGTTCAGAACATGGAATTGAAATATTACTAGGTGCAGTCAGAGAAAGCAATTTTTCAATCATTGTAATGGCAGATCCTGTTTCTAATGATCAGATAGAGATCATTAAAAAAGGATATGAAGACCTTGGAACCAATTTAACGGCATTGGAAAACATGTCGATTACAATTCAAACAGGAAGCAATTACACAACCTCAGAAAACACATCAACAAGTTTTAATGAGAATTTGACACGAGGAATAAACCAAACTCAAATACATACGGTTTCAGGGGCTTATAAAAGAGAAAAAAGCGAAGAAGAAAAGTTTGCTGATGCAGGTAAAACCTTGCTCAAGTTAGGCGCAGGTGCTGTTGCGCTGATTGGTACTGAGGGAAACGTTGGAGCAGCATTTTTAGCAATGAATACAGCTGAGCAACTGATAAAGGGTAAGGAAAAAAGCGGATTGCCTGCCGGAAGAGATGCCTATTCAATTGCAAAACCCAATGATGTAAGTCTGATTGAGCAACAAAGTAATGAACGCTATAGCGCAGCTCCTGATAGCATTACAGATGCAAATGGTACCCAAAAAGGTTGGAGTATCAGTCAACAACAAGGAAAAACTGAACAAGTTGGGAAAGGATCGTCCTTAACACAAATAGAATCAACCTCTATTCAAAAAACGACTACGGATTTACATATTTCTGAGTTAAGTGATCGACTGACACATTATTTAAAATGGCTGAATAAGAGCAAGAATCATGGAATGTTTCATTGTTGCACATATATTGTTTCGGGTAGTGCAAGTACGAATTTGTTTGTCGCAGGTCAATATCAAGCTTTAATTCAAAGCTATGGCGAAAGCGGTCAACCTGTTACTATAAACACATGGACAAAAGAAAATGGTGTAGAGAAAATCAGAAATTCTCTGTTGCATTTAGTTCATCCCACATTTAAATGTAATTATACTGAAAATGCCTTTTCGACAGCAATGCTTCTCAGCAGCAATGAATTATCCAAGCAGATGTCTTTGCCTAAGAAGTCGATTTTGGGCGTGAGTGTTGCAAACCATGCCTCATTCGGTATTGAGGTAGTTAGAAAATCTTCTCTCACAAACGGAGCACTTGTTCGAATTGGTGAAGTTCAGCACATGAGTAAAAGCACCGGACAACCTGTTTTATTGGACCTGCAAAGTTTATCTTCCCACACATTCATTGCCGGTACAAATGGTTCGGGAAAATCAAATACAGTATTTAAGATACTTGAAGAATTGCTGCGCCTGAAACTTCCGTTTATGGTTATTGAACCGGCTAAAGGCGAGTACAAAAACTTATTTGGTAATGACTCCAATGTAACGGTTTATGGAACAAATCCTAAAAAGACAAAACTTCTGAATATCAATCCCTTTTGGTTTAACGAGGATGTAACAGTTCACGAGCATATTGACAAGTTGATTGAGATTTTTAATGCGAGTTGGTCGATGTATGCGGCAATGCCCGCTGTATTGAAAGCATCAATAGAGAACGCTTACAAGTCTTGCGGATGGAATTTGAAAACCTCCGAATGCTTGGGTGAGAAGAAATTCCCGACAGTAAAAGACGTCCTTGGCGAATTCAATAAAAAAATGAAAGGCACAGCCTTTTCTGAAGAAGTCAAGGGCAATTATGTTGGCGCGCTTTCTACACGGATGGAGTCTTTGTGCAATGGCATTTATGAGGAAATCTTCCTGGGTGAGGATTTAGGAGACGAAGCGCTTTTTGACAGTAATGTTCTTATTGATTTAAGCAGAGTGGGTTCTTCAGAAACCAAATCAATGATAATGGGCTTCCTGGTTGTCAGACTTCAAGAGTATCGCATGAAAAACGAGGCACTGAATTTGCCGTTACAGCACATCACGATTTTGGAGGAAGCACATCACTTACTTCGTAGAACATCTGCAGCTCAATCGGATGAGGGTACAAATATCCTTGGTAAGTCCGTTGAAATGATTTCTAACATGATAGCTGAAATGCGTTCTTACGGCGAAGGCTTTATGATCGTCGACCAGTCCCCAGGGTTATTGGATATGTCGGTAATGAGAAATACAAACACCAAAATCATCATGCGTTTGTTGGAAAACAGCGACCGGGAGCTGGTTGGAAACACAATTTGCTTAAACGCAGAACAGAAAGAGGAGCTTTCCAGACTAAAAACGGGAGTTTGCGCCATTTACCAAAAAGAGTGGCTTGAACCGGTTTTATGCTTGGTAGATAAGGCTTCTCACAGCGAAAGCGTCTATCGTTATACTCCACCTGCTCAAAAAGCAGAACCCCAAGGCCGTCTTGAACAGGCACGGGGTATTGCTTTTGAAATACTAACCCCATTAAGAAAAAATGACACCTATGGTAAAAGCGATATTTATTCAACGGTTAAAGTATTGGAGACATCCAGAGAATCTGACAAAAACCTTGCTGAGTTATTGATTGAATACTCTAAAACA
>JAEZNF010000490.1 GCA_023441845.1 Bacillota bacterium
GCGTGGTTATATATGGTAAGCATTTAAAGGAAATGTGTGTAATTTAATTGTGCAAAATAATACACTCGGCCTATATTTATGCAATTGTAAAGTCAATTACGCCACGCTGCACTAGCGCCATTTTGTCATCCCTATCTTAGTATGTTGCAGAACTTTTGATTTTAACCCATTATAATCCAAATACTCCAAAAGGTCATATTAAATATTAATTATGCAATTATGATTTTTTAGTATCTTATTATTAAAAAAAATTTTTATCCACTGCTTTCATTTGACTTACTTGCTGCATATACTTATAATTATCTTGTTTGTGATTTTGTTTATCATAAATGCTATAATTGAGAGGGGTTAACTTGATGCTTTTTATTGATATCCTGGGGTTAATTGGGACTGCGGCTTTCGCCGTTTCCGGGGTTCTTGTAGGCATTAAAAGCAGGCTGGACCTGTTCGGAGTTTTTGTGTTGGCAGTATTTACAGCTTCAGGCGGCGGGCTTCTGCGGGATATTATTCTAAAGAAGGGTATGCCTGTTCTTTTTACTGATTCAAGGTATTTAATTACCATATTTTTGTCTACTGTCCTGGCATGCTCGCTCTTCCGTTTCCTGACCAAAATACATTTGTTCATTCAGGTGTTTGATGCACTTGGACTTGGTGTATTTACTGTTTTGGCGGCTTTTGAGTGTATAAGCCTTAAAGTACCGCTGATCGGCATTATATTTATCTCTGTTTTAACCGGAATTGGGGGCGGTATAATAAGGGACATACTGGTAAACAATGTTCCTATGGTGTTTAAAAGCGAAATATACGCGCTTGCATCCATAATAGGCGCATTCGCCTTTTACTTTTTATATAAAAACATTGATTTAGCAGTAAGCATGTATGTCTGCATTCTATTGGTGTTTGCAGTAAGGATAACTGCGGTTTACTTCAACTTGAATTTACCGGTTTTAAGCCCCGATGCTCCCAGGCAAGATACCCTGTAGAATAAATCAGAGGGTTAACGAAGCTCTGTGATTCAAAATATAAGACAAATCCATATTAAATAATATAAGGAGGAAAACCATATGGAAATTAAGGTATTGAAAAATATTATGCACGCTAACCAGCAAATAGCTGAGGACAACAGAAAGACATTCGGGGGTAAAAATATAACCGCTGTTAATATAATGGCCTCTCCGGGAGCAGGAAAGACAAGCATTATATTGAAGCTCATCGAGGCCCTGAAGGATGATATCGGTGTAAGTGTAGTTGAGGGAGACATTGCATCCAGTATTGATGCCGAGAAGGTTGATCGGTACGAGGTTCCGGTAATTCAGATAAATACGGGCGGTGGTTGCCATTTAGATGCAAACATGATAAAAACCGTTGTCTCGGATTTAAATATAAAGGATAATTCCCTGCTGCTTATTGAAAATGTCGGCAATCTGGTTTGTCCCTCAACGTTTGATCTGGGTGAAAAAATAAAGATGGTGATTGCAAGCGTACCGGAGGGGCACGATAAACCTTTCAAATTCACTTCCATGTTTGAAGCTGCCGATGTCATCATTCTAAACAAAACCGACCTGATGCCATACATAGACTTTGATAAAGACATGTTCTACAAGGGTGTTCGTGCATTAACAAAGGATTCTCCAATATTTGAAATATCCTGCAAGACAGGAGAAGGAGTAGATGAGTTTATAAATTGGATTAAAGAAACTCATCAAAATGGATAATTTGTTTACTTTCTTCATAAATATTTCCTATAAGCTGTATAATTTTTTTAAGCATTATGATAGAATATTAATTATTTTTACCATTATTTTTGTAGGGGGATGATTTATGAAGAAAGCCAGAAGCATGCTAGTTTTATTTATTATACTTTGTTTTAGTTTTACTTTGAAATGCCAAACCGCTGCACTTACGCAACAGATATTTATATCCGTAAAAGTAAACAACAACTATATTAAAACAGATGCGCAGCCATATACGAAGGACGGCCGTACCTATGTCTCACTAAGGAACATAGCCGAAGCACTGAGTGCAGATGTAGCCTGGGTAGCCGAAGAAAACAAGATAATTATCGCTAATGAAATAAAAAGCATAGAAATGTTTCCCGGAAGCAAGGAGTTCTACATAAACGGTGAAGCAAAGACAATGGATGCTACAGCTGAAATAAAAAACGGCCGGATAATGGTTCCTGTTAAATTCATAGCCGAAAATTTGGATTGTACAGTTAAATGGGATGAGCCGACATATACCGTACTGATTACCAAGAATGGCATTGTTGTCCCCCCTGACCATGTCTTAAAAAGATCTTATACCGATACTGATTTATTATGGCTTGCCAGAATAGTTCATGTTGAGGTGAAAGGTATGTCTTTAGATACTAAACTCGCAGTTGCAAACGTAGTTATTAACAGAGTAAAATACTCCTTCGGAAACTCAATATATGATGTAATTTATGCCCCAAACCAGTTCCCTCCGGCACATAAATCCGGTTTCAAGACCTTAACTCCGTCAAAGGAGTGTATAATTGCTGCAAAAATGGCTTTAGAGGGAGTTAATAACATAGGAAAATGTGTATTCTTCAATGATCATAAATTTAATAACAACAGGATTTCTTTATATAAGAAAATGGACGGTATGTATTTTTATTGCTACAAATAGTGTTTATTCTGCTTATTTATACTACTTATCAAGCCTTACTCCTCACACCATTCAAACCCATATAACCGATTAATTTATTCAGTGATTATATTTTTCCCTAATCATTTTTACAAGCATTTCCATCTATGCCATCCTTAAACTGCTTCAGATTATTCTCAGAAATAAAAAGTCCTTCATGGATTTAATTTGCCTTGAAGGACTTTTTTGACAAAAAATATCAGAGTTTTCGCACTTAAGCTTCTAAACTATGGTTAGAAAATTATAGATCAACTAAATTAATTCTCAATAGCTTCCTTTATAGGTTTCATCGAGACTCATGATTGCCCTGGTTGCACTGGTACCAAGCCTTGTACAGCCCGCTTCAAGCAGTGAATCAGCAAACTCTGAAGTTTTAATGCCTCCTGATGCTTTAACCTGAACATTTGGGGAGACTGTCTCCCTCATTAACCTGATGTCTTCGATGGAAGCTCCGCCTCCGTTAAAACCGGTGCTTGTTTTGACAAAATCCGCTCCGGCTTTCTCTACAAGCTTACATGCAGTGACTTTCTGTTCATCGGTCAATAAAGATGTCTCTATAATAACCTTTATCAAAGCGCCTTCCCTGTGGGCGGCCTCAGTAACCTTGCGGATATCTTCCTCCACATAATCGTATTCATTTGATAAAAGCCTTCCTACATTTATGACCATGTCCACTTCTTTTGCACCGTTTGCAATTGCCTCTGATGCTTCAAAAACTTTAACGGCCGTGGTTGTTGAGCCGTGTGGGAAACCGATTACCGTTCCTACAAGGACATCCGAGCCTTTTAATAGTTCACATGCAACTTTTACATCACAGGGCTTTACACATACTGAGAAAACCCCGTATTGCTTTGCAATTTCGCATTCCCTCTTTAAATCCGCTATCGTCATATCAGGCTTTAACACAGCGTGATCTATTGTTTTTGCCATATTCTTCTTCACTTAGCCAACCCCTTTAACAAAAATATTCTCTGTAATCCTATCATACTATTACTGCATCCAAAAACAAATCATAATTACAAAAAATTATGATTTTATATATGAAATCAGCTCATCTATATATTTCTGTTTTGTAAAATCCACAGGCTGGCTGTACGCTGTAAGCATACCTCTTTCATCCGGCGTTAATTCCTTTTTACTTTTTAGCTTCCATTTTAACAGTGTCATCATTGTTATATTATTAGAACACACACTACAATTCAAATGAATTTATGAAGAATTATATCCCACTCGAAAAAATAGAGACTAATAAAAATCAGTCTCTATAAAATAACGTTAAACTATTACTCTTACGGCATATAGTCAGGAAAGAACCTTTTTGCCTCAGCGACGAAGTTTTCATCGGAATCAGAGCCATGAATCAGATTTTGAAAAGGATTTGAGCCATAATCACCCCTAATGGTTCCGGGTGAAGCTTCCAGGGCATTAGTACTTCCCATCATGCTGCGTACAGTCCTAACCGCCTCTTTTCCACTTAGAATCATAAAAATACTGGGGCCTGAGAGCATGTATTCTTCAATTTCTCCAAAGAATGGTTTCGAAGCCAAATGTGAATAATGTTCTACCAGTTTTTCCTTGGTTATAAGCTCCATTCTCATTTGACTTATTATAAAGCCTTTTTTTTCGAATCTTTCAATGATTTCACCTACCAGCCCACGCTTTACAGCATCCGGCTTCAGAATAACTAATGTACTGCTCATAGAATCATCTCCTCATTTTTAGTATTTTGACAAATAGCACTCAGCACGCAATTTTATATTTTTGTGATGCCTGAATAACTAAAAAACGCCAAAACCATATATTCGTATAGTTTTGGCATCTCAGCCTCAAATAATTTACTTTTAGTATAAGTAAATAGTTTTAGGAGCGCAATTCATCCAGGAATTCTGCATTGCCTTCGTATTATTCAATTATTAATCCGGTTATATAATAAAGCCTTTATTAATTCAATCCTGATAGTACAGACTGATAAATCAGCCGCACATAGTGCATTTTGAACAATCTGAGCATCCAAGGCTTAAATACTGAGGATAATGACGAATCGAAAAAGCACACTTCCCGATTTCATATTTTACAGTACTTCCAGCAAAGCTAACAAAACCGTCAAAAAACTCCATACGCATCGGGATAACTGCCGTATTCTCCGTTTCCATGATTGACGGTTGAATTTTCGGTCCGAAAATGTGCATCTTTCCATTACTGTCAGTAACAGTGACAATATCGGTAGATGTGATTAACGATTGCACAGCACCGTCATTGTAAAACTTAAGAGAATTGTTATCCCCATTTATTCCGTTGGAACGTGAATCATACGCAGCAATCGTACCTATGGGTGTTTTTACAGGCAGTATATCAGATGGCTCGAGAGATTTAATTTTTCCGTCGGCATAAAATGAAATACCTGTGCGGATATTGACGCGGCCTAACGGACTTCTGTCCTCCAAAGTTTCATCAGGCCAGAGTGTTACGCTTTTAATCTTACCCGATTCATAAAAGTATATTCCGTTTATTCTTGATTTTAAACTTAGTGATCCTATATTGAAAGTATATTCTTCCGCCAATCCATATTCATCCTCTTCTGTCCAATAGGCAGATATTTTACCGTTTAATGGGAACAGTCTTTTAATAGCCCCGCTTTCATAAAAGGTTAGCAGTTCGGCAGGAAGTTCACCAATGGAAGTTTTCACAAAAGTTTGTTCTTGCAGAGATATACTTTTTAAAACACCGCTTTTGTAGAAAGTCATGGAATTGATATTCTTTTTTCTTATTCCGCTGGATTCAAATTGGGGTACAAAAGTGCCACAGGGGGTACAAAGCTCGTTATACCGGTTTACAATGCATTCGCGTATACTTCCGTTTTCAAAGTAAGTACATTGAATTATTCCCTTGATAGTGCCATATTTGGAATCACAAGTTTGCATATGCTTTCACATCCTTATAAAGAATTTTATGCAGTGCAGGTTCTTTTAAAAATAATTACCTTGAATTTATTGTTTTCAAAGGTCTGGATGTCAAAATCCATGCCAAGCCTTTCCAGCTCTGTTTCGAACCACGGGGGAACATGGCTGCATACAACCTCCAGCTCATTAAACAGTATATTATTAAGAAACGGCAGAAGAAGTTTCTTGGATGAAACAGTATGATTCACGCTTTGAATCTTAATAAGGTCTATCGTGTAATTACCCGATACGGCTGTTTTGATTGGCCCTATCTGTACATCCTCCTGCGTTGGAGCAGAAATATCCTGAGGAGCTTCATTTGTCACCATCTGCCATATGTATTCCAGTGAGGGTAAGGGCTCTCCTTCAAGCTGGACTATGGCAAAACCGTTTGAAGTGAAAATATTGTAGGGTTGGCCCGATATGTCACTTCCAACTATCACTTTACAACCATTGAGGTTCTTGATTACTTCCGACAGGTTATTCCTTACTTCACCGATTCCGCGATATGAGTTAAGCTTTATCCGAAAGTCCGATACCACTTTCCACCGGTCTTCGAACTTTTCATATAAGTTAATTCGCGCATTCTCAAAAAAGGATGTCGTATAGCCGCTTTCATTGACCAAAACCGCAATTTTTTCATTCATAATGTTCACCGT
>JAEZNF010000499.1 GCA_023441845.1 Bacillota bacterium
TGACCGTGCGTCTCCTATAACTTCCTCATCAAGCATTGTGCTGTATGTACTTGGCATGCCGGTTTGCAAATTTGCGTTCATGATGGAGCCCCCTGTCTAATTATTGTGTGGCAGTGCTAACGTGCAATTAATAAAAGCTAACAGTATACAGTGTTATATCAACTATATTGCTAATTGCATTAAATTAAGGGATGCGTATATCCAATCTGCATATAAAATGCTTGCTGTATGTATTAAATAAGTTAATCTGTATATAATATATCTCTATAATTTATTAATCACCCTATGGGATTTCACACCAAAAACATGATAAAACGGCACACATAGTTCATTATAAGGCAACTCAGTCTCATATGTCAAGCAAAACCTTATCTCTTTATCTCTTTATCTCTTCAGCATTTTCTCAAGTTTTTAAACAACCTGGGCTTGATATTTCATTAAATGTTTGTTTCTCGCTGTATTTATTTTAATTCCTCGCTTCGCTTGCGCTAATCTTCTCAAGCTATGCGTCAATACTTTCCTGCATATTGTCAGCAGATTACCCTTAGCTGCCCCGCTGTTTCATAATTTCAAACATGACAACAGCTCCTGCAACAGCTGCATTTAAAGAGGATATACTGCCCTTCATCGGAATATTGACAACAAAATCGCACTTTTCCCTGATCAGCCTGCCCATTCCCTCTCCTTCACTGCCTATCACAAGAGCAATGGGGCCCTTTAAATCACTGTTGTAAAAATCCTTTTCCGCTGTCTGGTCGGTTCCGACGACCCAAATATTTTCCTTTTTCAGGTACTCTATGGTCTGAGCCAGATTTGAAACCCTTGCTACCGGCACATATTCAATAGCGCCAGCTGAGGCTTTAGCAACCGTAGGGGTTAACCCTACTGCTCTTCTCTTGGGAATAATAACTCCATGTACTCCAACAGCGTCTGCTGTTCTCAAAATAGACCCGAAGTTATTTGCATCAGCTATTTCATCAAGTATAACAATAAAAGGATGTTCACCTTTTGACCTTGCTACTTTTAGTATATCGTCAACTTCTACATATTCCTTAACAGAAACATACGCAATAATTCCTTGATGAGATTTGGTAAGGGATATTGCGTCAAGATTCCTTCTGTCTGCCTCCTGAATCACTATTCCCTTTTCTCTCGCCATGGCAATTATTTGCTTTATGGAGCCTTCTCTTTCACCCTTTGCAACAAGTATCTTATTGAATGTTCTGTCTGCTTTTAATGCCTCCAGAATAGGGTTTCTGCCCTCGAGCCTGTCAGCGCCGGCATTTTCCGGTTCTTGCACTTCTAACGCAGTATTATTCTGAATAAGCGGTTTGTCGGCTCTTGTACCGGCTCCTTTCTTAAATCCAGACATACCGTTGTAGTCTTTTTTCCGATCATGCTTTCCGCTGTAGTCTTTCTTAAAATCAGGCCTTCCGCTATTTCTTTTTTTGGGGCTGAAGCTTCTTTCCGAAGTCTTTTTGCCACTCGTTTTAAAATCTGCCATAGCTATATATTCTCTTTCGTTAAAATTTTATTTCATAATTATTATTCCACATACTATCCTAAATACATTCAAACTTTTCATTCTGTACCTTTACTAATTATTTGAGAAACAGACATTTTGAGCACCTCTTTAAGTCTTTCATTATCTTTTCTCAAAAACAAATACCCGAGCAGCGTTTCAAAGCCCGTAGCATATTTGTATTCAGTCACATCGGCATTCTTTGGTATTGTACCCGACTTTGCATTCCTTCCCCTGCGGACAATATCCTGTTCATCGGGTGTTAAGTATTCCATTATACCGTGAATAATATCCGACTGCGCCTTTGCTTTAACATAGGTTATTGAGCGCTTATGAAGCTTATTGACAGGTGCATTGCCCTCACACACCAGCAGAGTCCGTATATATACCTCATATACGGAGTCGCCTAAATAAGCCAATACAAGAGGTGAGTATTGGTTTATATCATTTTGATTCAAGTCGATATCCTTTAAAACACTTTCAATAAATTCGTTTAGCATCTGCTTCCATTTCAACCTTTACAAGCATCTATAAATGCTTCAAAATCAATTTGTATTATATATCAACATTAATAACAAGTAAATACATCCAATCAAATTAACTTCTTCTTATAAGACTTAAATATTATGTTACACAAGCTGTCTAACCCCGGAAACCGGGAAATAATTGTTCTAAATTTAATACAATTATAAGGCTTTCAACCTTTCCTACAACCCATTTGTGCAGAATTTAGTAAATTTGTATAAAATGTATTGCTACATTATCCCTATTTATAAACAATTTGTACATTGACTATACATGCTCAAAAATCCTATAATGGTTAACGTACACTTATACTTTTACCTCCTATTTAACATAGATTAGGGTATCCTGCGGCGCAAAGATTAGCCGCAGTTTTTGTTTTTTTACGGAAAAACCCGTTAAGCCTTTTTCCATTTTACCCCCTGGGGAGTATCCTCAAGTATAATCCCTATGCTCTTCAGCTTATCCCTTATCTCGTCAGCCAGCTTCCAGTTCTTATCCTTACGTGCCTGCTGCCTTTGATTTATTAATTCTTCAATCTCCGTGCCAATGGAATTATTGTCTTCACGCTTTTGTAAAATACCCAGAACATTTCCGAGTTCCTTTAATAGATTGACGCTAAAGTCTATAGTTTGGCCTGATGCACCCGAGACAGCCGTAATTGATGTATTTATTTCCCTTACCATATCGAATAGTACCGCAATCGCATCAGCTGTATTAAGGTCATCGTCCATTGCTTCAATAAATTTGGCTTTATACGTGAGAAGCTTTTCTTTGAATTTTTCTTCGTCAAAATCGGGAGTATCCTTTGCAGGGTTTTTACCCAGGTAATCCAAATTATCAAGGCAGTTGTATAACCTTTCAAGACCGTTTTTCGACTGTCCCAGTAATTCGTCGCTAAAGTTTATGGGGTTCCTGTAGTGCACGCAAAGCATGAAAAACCTTATTACCTCGTAATCAAAGCTCTTGACGATATCTCTTACAGTAAAAAAATTGTCCAATGATTTTGACATCTTTTCATTATTTACATTTATAAAGCCGTTATGCATCCAGTACCTGGAAAAAGTTTTGCCTGTCGCAGCCTCACTCTGGGCAACCTCATTCTCATGATGAGGAAATACAAGGTCTTGTCCCCCGCTGTGAATGTCAATAGTCTCTCCAAGATACTTGATTGCCATAGCCGAGCACTCTATATGCCATCCGGGTCTTCCCTGCCCCCATGGACTGTCCCATGCCGGTTCGCCCGGTTTTTGTGCTTTCCACAAGGCAAAATCCATAGGATCATGTTTTCTCTCGTCTACATTTATTCTTGCACCTAACTCAAGATCCTCCAGATTATGGTGCGAAAGCTTGCCATATTCCTTAAAACCCTTTGTATTAAAGTAAACATCTCCGTTTACATTGTACGCCATACCTTTCTCTTCCAGGTCTTTTATCAATTCTATTATTATGTCCATGTTTTCGGTTGCCCTTGGGTGTACACTGGCCGCGTCTATCCCCAGCCCTTTTGCATCGGTAAAATATTCTTCTATATACTTGTCTGCAAGCTCTTTAACGGTAATACCTTCTTCATTGGCCCTTTTTATCATCTTATCGTCTATGTCCGTAAAGTTTTGGACGAATTTCACACCGTATCCCCTGTATTGAAGGTATCTTCTCAGTGTGTCAAAGACTATAAAAG
>JAEZNF010000609.1 GCA_023441845.1 Bacillota bacterium
CATAATTTAAGACTTCACTGTCAGGTGCACCCCATCCGATATGCGTAAGGTTCATTTTGGGCATATCAAAAAACTCCTGGAATCCCATTTTAGGGAACGCTACATCCCTGTTAAAAAAACCGCCTGAGTTGCCATGGAAAGCCATAGTCTTGTATGACACATTTGAAAGCACTTTAATAAACGAATTGGGATGGTTGTAACTTGCAATTTTCATTGACGGATATCCGTCAATGGGTTCAATACTGTTAATAACGGAAAATTCGCTGTCGGACGTTCCCCCTCCCATATGATAGCTTAATACATACGGATAATATATGTTCTTCTCCCCGTATGAATGTAAAAAAGGCATAATATAGCTGTCCTTATACTTTTTGTTTACTATATTGGAATCCATTGATTCAACCTGTATCATAATAAAATTGGGCTTGTCCTTACTATCCCCGGTACCGTACTTATCACTTCCGTAGCTAAAACGGCTTATCATTTCCTTATCACTTTTATTCAAATAAATCCCCACGATATTATTAATAAAAGTCCCGTACCGTTGAACAATTTTAGACTCGCCATCAAATCTGCCGTCTATAAAATGCACAAGTGAATAATCTGCCCGGTAATTTACAACCTCTATAAAAACAAGGGAAATCACGGAAATTATTATAAGTACATGTCTTAAAGACTTCAATCTTTTCCTTATATCAAAAATCTTAAAGTATTTGAGCAAAATATAGACAAAAAACGGCAGGTCTATAAAGGCTATCAAAAGCTGCGAGGTTTTCGGTACTGCCATATTTTCAGCAGCCGAAAACGCCTCACTAAAAAGTGTAAACCACTGCATTACGTGAAGGTAAGAATGGAAATAAAGATAGTAAGATACATATACTAAAGTATATGCTGTTTGAATGATATAAAACAGTAGAAATAAAACCCTGTTCCTTACCGCAAATATAACGGTATATACTAAAACAAACATAAATGCCGTTATTTCGAGCTTATATCCAAAACTCAGCAAGTCGCCTTCCGGTATGATGCAGTGGTTAAACAAAGCAATTTTAAAGGTGTTCATGACCATAAATAAGACTACTGCTATTAGCAATTTCAAATCTTCCTTATTTTTCAATACATCCTTTAAAATCTTTATTTGACCTATGGCATACTGCATGACAAATCTGACCTTTCTATAAACTGCTTAAAGATAAACAACTTTATACCTAAAATATTAGTTATATTTTACGCAATCCTCACTTTTTCCACTTTGACAGCGCTTCTGCAAGAGCCGAGTTTATGTTGGAAGGTACTTCCTGCTGGTTTAAAAATCTGCTTACCTCTTTTTTATTAACCTCTTCACTCTTTCTCTTATTGAATTCAGCCAATTTTTCCCGGTATCCGCAGGAGCAATAAAATGTTTTATTCTCACTCTCACCTCTTATTTCCATCTTCTTATGGCATTCAGGGCACCTGGCATTGGAAACCATGGATACTCCCTTCCTGTAACCGCAGTCACGGTTAGAGCAAACCAGCATCTTCCCTTTCTTACCGTTGACATCCAGAAGGAAATTGCCGCATTCAGGACATCTTTCTCTCGTCATATTGTCATGCCTGTAGGATACGCTGCTTGCAATAACACTTGAAACCAGCTTTGATGCATACTTCTTTAATTCATCAATAAACAAAATGGGGTTGGCCTTTCCCTTACTTATCATTGACAGCTGCATCTCCCACTTTGCGGTTAGCTCCGGCGATTTTATGTCGGACGGAACCAGACCGATAAGCTGTATTCCTTTTGATGTAGGAAATATCTCCTTGCCCTTTCTTTCAACATAAAAAGAACTGAAAAGCTTCTCAATAATATCAGCCCTGGTTGCAGGGGTTCCCAGACCTGTTGTATGTTCAAGGGCTTCTCTTAAAGTCGCATTGTCTATAAACTTTCCGGGGTTCTCCATTGCGGACAGTAGTGTTGCCTCAGTGTACCTTGACGGCGGTTTGGTTTTACCGTTTGCCGATTTAACCGACAATATTTTGCATTGATCATTTTTCTTCACTTCAGGCAGCGATTGGTCCTTTTCATCGTCATCCGCATCGTCATCAATGCTCATACTGTCATATACAGTCTTCCACCCCTTCGACTTGATTATCTTTCCTTTTGCATAAAAAATCTCACCTGACACATCAGCTTTTACCGTAGTCTGCTCATATTCAAACGGAGGGTTTAAAACAGCTATAAACCTTTTGGCAATCAAATCGAATATATTGCGTTCTTCCTGGCTCAATGAGCCTAAGCTTACATATTGCTCGGTAGGTATTATTGCATGGTGATCGGTTACCTTGCTGTTATCCACGAACCTGCCGGTTACCTGTATCTTATTTCTCAAAACCGACTGGACAAGCCCCACATAAGGCCCAACAGCTATGCTCTTCAAGCGTTCGGTCAATGTAGGTACTATATCCTGCGTTATATGCCTTGAATCGGTTCTCGGATAGGTAACTATTTTATGGGTCTCATATAGTTTCTGCATAATTGAAGATGTTTGCTTTGCAGAGTATCCAAACCTTTTGTTGGCATCACGCTGCAGCTCGGTTAAGTCATATGCAAGGGGCGGCAGCTCCTTCTTCGCTTCCTTCCTTACTTCTGTTATTACAGCGGTTTTTCCTGTTACCTTCGCTGCAATCCCGTCAGCCTTAGCTTTATCAAAAATTCTGGCCTGTCCGCTTGCTTTATCCTGCCATCTCAAGCTAAACCCGTTAACCCTGGCATCAATGGTCCGGAAGTCTTTAGGAACAAATCTTTTTATTTCATTTTCTCTTTCCACAATAATTGCAAGGGTAGGTGTCTGAACCCTGCCCGCTGAAAGCTGTGCATTAAATTTACAGGTCAATGCTCTGGTGATATTAAGTCCAACCAGCCAATCAGCCTCTGCACGGCATTGGGCCGATTTATACAGGTTATCATAGTCCCTCGACGGCTTCAAATTGCTAAAGCCATCCTTTATAGCCCTATCGGTTTGAGATGATATCCAAAGACGCTTTACAGGCTTTCTAAAGCCTGCCTTCTCAATTATCCACCTGGCCACCAGTTCACCTTCACGGCCTGCGTCGGTTGCTATAACAAGCTCATCCATATCGTCTCTTTTCATAAGCTCTCGTACTGTTTTGAATTGTTTGGCGGTTTCCTTGATAACCACCAGTTCCATTTTTTTAGGGAGCATGGGAAGCGATTCAAGATTCCATGTTTTATAGCGATCACTGTAAACTTCCGGATCAGCCAATGTAACAAGATGTCCTAAAGCCCAGGTGACAACATACCTGCTTCCTGCTATGTAACCGTTTCCTTTTTGATTGCATCCTAATACTCTTGCTATATCTCTGCCCACCGAAGGCTTTTCGGTAAGCACCAAAATTTTTCCCATAGTAAAATCCCCTCATAAATAAACCTGCCGTATATTATTCCTGTCTTATTATAATACAAAAACTATAATAAAAAAAGCAGGAGAATTATCCTACTTTTTCTCTACTTCACCGTATTCTACTCCGAATGTATCCACTGTAATGCTTTTTATCCTCTGGTCCTCAATAGGCTTATCGTTATAATCCCTTTCAACACTCACTACCCTGTCAACCTCATCCATGCCTTCTGTTACAGTGCCGAAAGAAGCATACTGCCCGTCAAGGTGCGGTGAGTTCTTAACCATTATAAAAAACTGAGAGCCTGCGGAATTGGGCGCCATTGTTCTGGCCATGGAAATAACGCCTCTTTGATGCTTCAGTTCGTTTTTATGTCCGTTCTGTGTAAACTCGCCACGGATACAGTACCCGGGTCCTCCCGTACCGGTCCCCTCAGGACACCCTCCCTGGATCATAAACCCCGGAATAACCCTGTGAAAAATCAATCCGTTGTAATAGCCCTTACCTGCTAAGGAAATAAAGTTCCTGACTGTATTCGGAGCTATCTCGGGATACAGTTCTAGTTTTATCTTGTTACCGTTTTCCATTTCTATTGTTGCAATAGGATTTACAGACATAAGTTTTACCTTCTTTCTTATCAATGAATTATTTTTACAGCCGCTAACAATAATTTATTCTGTCAGTTTTTAACTTCCATGTCAAGATGGAAGTTTATCGCTTATACTTTTATAGATTTTTTTCAGTATTTTTTATCTTTTCAGCAAAATGCAAAGCCTCTTCGTATGTAACCGGTTTTCTAAAATCCATAACCATGCCGCCTGCAACCTACTCCTTCCGCTTCCGGCTCTTTTCAGGACACTGCAAATTAGTGCATTTCTCATTTATCTTAATAGATCCACATTTGCAGAATTTTAAATGTGTTTATCTATATATTATGCCTGATTTTAGTACAAAGTATTACCATAAGAGCATCTGAGCATATAAACCGCAAAGAATCTCTTAATTAACCTTAGCGGTTTATTACTTAGATATAAAAAACCGCTGGACCGGTCTTGTCATAACTTGCCCAGCGTTTTTTTACTTTAATAATTATTCACAATTTACCATTGAATCATAAAAATTTGTATAGTCCATGCGGTTACTGCCTATAAAATTAATTGCCGCCCGTGGATGCTGGTTCATCTGTCCGGTTATCATGTAAGGGATATCAAACCCCCACCTGACGTTATTTCTCATAGGCTCAAAATAGTTTTCAATACAGTCAATTATAGGTCTTAAATGGAACTTCGGATTTTTTAAAAAACCCAGTATCAATTCCATAGGACAATTCCCGGCACCCCTTCCAAGCCCTGCAATGGTGGCATCTACAAAACTGGCACCCAGTATAATCGCCTCAATAG
>JAEZNF010000593.1 GCA_023441845.1 Bacillota bacterium
GTGAGGATGGACACTACGGTGGTAATGGATTTGATTTCGGAAAAAAGAGCCGAGCTTGAAAAAATCCTGGCGGCGGGTAAAAACCTTTTAAATAAGGATGTTTTGAATAAGTCGGAGGAACTTGATAAGGCTATTTTGACGTTTATGTCCGATAGCCGGGGGAGCTGCAAAAATGCAGTAGGGCAGGCATAGAAAACCATGACAAAAACCACTCCTACACCGGTTATAAGTACAATGTAGCTGACCTCTTATTCAAGTTATAATCACGCTGTACCACCCTTTCAAAGGGTGGTTTGATTTTGCCCCTATAAGGGGCCTTTTACTTGCTACGCCTAAAGGCGTGGTTTCACAAGCGATATTGCTTGCTACCCCTAAAGGGGTTCATTTACTGCACTAACTATCTTCCAATTTGTCTGTTTCTGTCTGATTTTTAATGTACTTTCTGATTTCTTCTTCATTTCTTCCAACTGTATCAACATAGTAACCTTTTGCCCAAAAGTGCCTATTTCCTCTTTTCTTAAATCTTGGATACCTGTCAAATATCATGAGCGCACTTCTCCCTTTCAAATACCCCATAAACTCTGAAACACTTTCCTTTGGTGGTATTTTTACACACATATGCACATGGTCTGCACAAATAGCACCTTCAACAATCTGCACTTTTTTGTATTCGCATAGCTTTTTCAATATTTCCTTAATATCTTCTTTTACCTCTCTATACATTACTTTTCGCCTATATTTTGGTATAAACACAATGTGGTACGTGCAATTCCACTTTGTATGTGCTAAACTTGGGTTATCCATATGGATATCGTCCTCCTCTTCTTGACTTTGGCTTGCGAAACCTCTGTCATTATATCAGAGGAGGACTTTTATATAACACTTATAAGCACTCCTTTTTGAATTCTCCCACGCATAGCGTGGGGTTTAATATTATTAATTAAGCATAGATGAGGAATATAATAATGATAGATGTGTTTATGTACTTAAGATGCTTTCTTTTGAATATTCTTCCGAAATTCCTCTTATAATAAATCTTCCAAAAGACAAAAATGGATTATCAAGTTTAAGGACAGCGGTTAATAAATATATTAGATTTTGTGATCATTTAACAGTAAGTTAATTATCCCGTGCGTCAAAAGCCGGAATTGTACAATTATTCTGATTCTCATAATGCTTAAAATACATTTTTGTACAGTCAACTTGCCTGGGTCTTGGCCAAAAAAGATGTTATGGTCCGTTACTTTCGCTTCACATTTATTCCTGTTGTCCCTATTGTAGATTTAACCTTAACACCTTTCAAGTTTTTTTTCAAAAATAGTCCCAACCATAAGCATATACTTGGCATCAGTGAAAATAATTGGTAATCTTGATAATTTTAAAAATGATATAAGGAAACTGTCGGGATCTGATAAAACAGATCCACATGATGCAATTCTAGAGCTTGTTTCTGCCAGAAAGCTATATGTGAAGGTAGATTATGCAGAACCCCCCAACATTAGAGCAGACTATTGGGGAGAAGTTAGACAATGAACAGTAATCTTGGGTAGGTGTAAAAGCCTACCTTATTATATTTTCTTCAGCAGTTGCGGATGGACTTTCGCAAAAATTATGTTAAGTTTACAGAACCGACATTTGATGGTGAATGATGATATGGTTGACCTAGACTCGCTTCAGGCTGATGCAAGTTCCAGTCTTGGAATAACAGCTAAAGAAACTTTTATATGCGGCACAGTTCCTCTATGAAAGAAAATATATTTCATATCCCAGAACCGATTGCACTTATCTTTCAACAATGTATAGGGCGTAGGAGTGCATTGCTGGCTTCGTTCTCCCTTTCGGTTTTGCCTGAAAGTCTCTACCAAGGGCTATGGCTAACATAAAATGGAAGTACTGCAAAACTACTTAAATTGACAAAAAAACAAGCCTATATCAAGGCTTTTTGGAATTTTTTCTTTATTCAAATGTCATATTTTTTCATTATTCCTCTTATATGATTTGCGCGGTATTTATGTATATTGCCTTATTCAGTTATAATCTGACGGATTCCAGCAGTTTTTTCATGAAGTACATAAAAAAACCTGTGAGAAGTTTTGTTTTTACACACTACTTCTCACAGTCTCATAAAATCCTTCTTTTGCAACTTTTTTGATATAGTTATATTGCTTCCGTATCTAATTTTAATTCCGAGTCCGATAGCCAGGTGATTTTTATAGCTTGTTACAAGACCTCAAAGGCTGCATCTGTGGTCTCCCTATCCAGAACTCATAAAAAATCTATTGCACAGGTAGAGTTTTTTAAACATTACTATTATTAATAGCAACTTCAATCTCCATTATTTCACTAAAAAATTCTATCGGTACATAAGTTAACCCCTTTTTAATTTCCGGTGCAGTTTTCAACAACTGTATCATCTTCTGTTTGCCGCACTCCTTGTTTCCGATATTTAAGGTGAATGTTTTCGCACCCTTTACAATATCAACTCTTTTGTCTTTATTGTTCCATAAAACTTTATATCCTAATTCTTCAGATACTGCTCTTACCGGCAGCATATATACACCATTCTTATAAAAAGTTTCTTTAGGCACATTAAGTGATATTTCCTTACCATTAACTGAAATAACTCCTGCCTGCGTAGAAATTATAATTTTATCACCTTGAGGAACTTCAGAACCTGTATACTCCTGATCATTTGCCGAATTGTCAAAATCAAAGCCTTTCAGAAGAACCACACTGTCTGCTGTCATCTGGGCAGGAATACTCATAGTCATTATCTCAGACCAAACCAAAATATAATCTCCTTTTTCTATACTGTCCATAGTCACAATCTGCCTTGTTCTGTATGGTAATAAAACTGTGTCTTTTGTAACTCCCACCACATATTGATTGTCAGTATCAGTAATTTTCAGACTGCCATTCTCACTATTGGCTATCTCCTGAACTTTTATAAGCTTTGCAGGTGCTTTTTTTTGAATATTTGCCAGTATAACATATGCCGCTGATTGTGGCGGTAAACTAAATGTGCTTATAGGAGAAGCATATACAGAGATTTTATCTCCCTTTTTTATTGACGTTATACTTTGTGCAACAGCCGACTCGTTATCAATAACAACAGTTTTTTCGGAAATATTGAATCTCCTGTCTGAGTTTAACCCATCTTCTTTGATTATAATTGCCGACAACTTAGTATCTTCAGTAAGTATTTCATCTACACTCCCAGAGTATGAAAGTGCTGTAGGCATCTTTTCCTCCACAACAACAGGGTTTTCCATAGTTAACGAAATGTTGTCGGATGCATAAGCAAAAGAACCAGTTAATAGTACAGTCGATATTAGAGCAATTGAAACAAGATTTTTGAAATACATGATTTTTCCCTCCGAATTTGTTTTAAAATAGAACTACACAAAAACCTTATAACCAAGAAATATCAACCACATTCAAAAATAATGCACATCACAAAAGTTGTTGTAAAGCTTCCTTAACTTGGTGCACATTAAAGTCAGCAGTATCTATCAGGGGGTTAAAAATTTTGCATAAATTCTTTTATATTTATTTGACATAATACTTATAAAAAAAGTTCCCTTTTTTATTAAATGGCGCTTCGCTTTTTCATGTGAGTAACCCGGCTATTTAGCAATGAAGCATTTTAAAACTATATCTTTCACGTCATTAAGGCCATTTATACAAAAATAAAATTTTACTCATTTATGTTCCCCAAATCTATTTAACACCCAGTATAGTTTTGTTTATCAGCTATTTTTTATAAAATTCTTTTTGAGAAGGGGCAAGGCAGTGCCCCTTTAACCATCCTAACCTCCATAAAAGCAAAATTAAAACAGCATTTTTATTATAGATAGGACACTTTAAACCTTATAATAACCAGTTGCTACATGTGTCTTTACTGCCAGCCACTTCGCAGCCGGTTATTATAAGGTTTAAAGTGACCTATCTATATACCACAAATAGTTTAAATGCAAGTTAAAGACTTTCAGGTCAATCGTTATACCAATCTGGCGATAGATTAGGAATAGTCTCATACAGGTGGGGCAAGGCATTTACAATAACGGGGGCTTTGTCGGAAACAGCAGCTACATCCTGCTAATCCGAAATTTTCCTGAAGTCATAACCCTGGCTTTATTGAACAGATGACCTATGCGTCCTATAGGTTTCATAGTTTTATATACCATCCTTGCTGTTGTTGAAAACAGGGCGGATTTACTACTGAATGACAGAAGCCTTAAAACAGGTTTCAA
>JAEZNF010000633.1 GCA_023441845.1 Bacillota bacterium
CTCCGAAGCTTCCCGGCTTTTTTGATTGTTCCCGGTCTCATTTTTTACGGTAAAATTCCCATTGCTTATCCTGTTTTCAAGAACAGAAAGTCTCTCAAGTAAACTGTCCCTGTCCGAATTGAAATTACTGTCACAGATCTTGACAATAGAAAGCTCCAGAAGTATTCTCGGGTGGGCAGCCCATTTCAATCCTGACTCTAATGCTGAAAGCTCCCTTATAATCAGCATCATTTCATCCTGACCCAGGACAGAACACTGCCTTTTCATGTTTTCAACAGCATCTGGCGTTACATCTATAATTTCTTCGGGCTTATCGGTTATCTTGCAAATCAACAGGTTCCTGTAGTAAAGCACAAGGTCCGAAACAAATTTAGAAATATCCTTACCGTCCATAACAAGCTTTTCAACCATCTTGAGAATATGGTTAATATCTTTGCTGTTTACTGCATCAACAATTTCAGAGATAAAAGTATCATTTACAATCCCTACAACAATAAGAACGTCCTCGTAGGACACTTCCTTTGCCCCAACTGCCATACACTGGTCAAGTATGCTTATTGCATCTCTTAAAGCTCCGTCAGCCATTTTCGCAATAAGCTTTGACGCTTCTTTATGAAGAGACACACCGCTTGCTTCGGCAATCCTGTCCAGTCTGCCCATTATACTCTCAATAGGTATTCTCCTGAAATCGAATCTTTGACAGCGCGAAAGTATTGTTGCAGGCAGCTTATGGGGTTCGGTAGTTGCAAGGATAAAAACCGCATGCGACGGAGGCTCTTCCAATGTTTTTAAGAGTGCATTAAAAGCGCCTGATGAAAGCATATGAACTTCGTCTATTATATAAACCTTATATTTGGCACTTGAGGGCGTATAAATTACTTCATCCCTTATATCTCTGATGTTATCGACACTGTTGTTTGATGCGGCATCAATTTCTATTACATCCAGCAAACTGCCGGACAATATCCCCCTGCAAATGTCACATTCATTGCAAGGGTCTCCATCCCGCGGATTCAAACAATTAATAGCTCTCGAAAATATTTTAGCCATTGAAGTCTTACCTGTACCCCTGGTACCGCAAAAAAGGTAGGCATGAGCTATACGAGCGCTTTTCACAGCATTCTTAAGTGTTTTTACAACATGTTCCTGTTCAACAACATCTTCGAAAACCAAAGGTCTCCATTTTCTATAAAGGGCTATATACGACATAATTCCTCCCTGTCACATATGTATAAAACGCTTCAAAAGCGGTTATTTTCATATCTATAACTTTATTTAATATTAGCATAAAAATTATCCGTGTTCAAAATAAGAATTCGCATTTTTATCATATACCAGTATAAATTAAAAGAGTGCAGTATGTATACTACACTCTTTTTATAATATTTATTGGCCGTGCACCTGACTTCGACTTATTCTTACAGGCGTAACCTTCACAGTAAACTCAAACCAGGCATCCTTACGGCACACGAAAGTGCCTGCTTACCGCTGCTTCCTTCCGAACCTGACGGGGTTCACAGGTTTTCATTGCGTAAGACCCAATTATCATCGCCACTTACGAAGGGCAAACCCTACAAAAAAAAGCCTCAGAGTAGGAATTCAACCCTGCTATAGCGGATTGCAGGAATAGGGCACCGCTACCTCCCCATCTAGCACGACCAAAGATTAACAAAGATTAATTAATAATCAGTCACTGAAACATTATATTAGAAAAAGCTTACGATATCAAGACATTTTGCAAAATAAAAATAATACAATTTTTGTATCTTCTACGACTGCACGTTAATTTGTAATTATTTTACAGAAAAAAGCTGAGCAAAAAAAAAGCACTTTATGTATGAATAAAAATAAATAATACCGGATAAAACAAGTGCTTTTTAGATTAATCCACCTTTATTTATAAAGGAGGAACATAATGAAAAAGTTAGTATTGTTAACTGTGGCAATTTAATTATATCACACATTAAGAAAAAAACATACTGATTTTTTCATTTTTTCTTAAGTAACATCATCCGAGCAATAAATTTCGTATTCTTTACAAGTGTTAATTTTTCTCCTCATAATTATACTCATCCAAAACTTCATTTTTTGAAGTATTGCTCTCTATAAAATTAGTGTAATAACCGGTATACTTATTAAGAACTTTACGGTCACGCTCACTCAATTTAGTCACCAACAGCTTTTTTTTCCTCAATTCAAATCACATCCTTATGTAAGTACTATATATTTATATTATGTCGAATACAATTATTTATACACTATTATTGGCTGATTGATTTGAATTAATGAAAAAATCGTAAATTTCTTCAATGGTCTTTATAACTACGCTGTCGGGAAAATCCTTCTTTTCACTGCAAACAGCCATCTTATAGTCCTTGTCTATATCATATTGCCTGAAGAAACAGTTGTTGTACTCGTTGTCGGTTAAGACCTTTATATCCTGCAGGTCTATTCTTATTGTAAAGGAATCCAAAGGTACTGACAGTCCTTTGCCCCATGCCTTGATATAGCTCTCCTTCAGCGACCAGAACTCAAAAAAGCCTTGAAGCTGTTCATAATCGTTTTTTGAAACCAGGCTTTCGTATTCATCTTTAGAAAAAAAACGCTTTGCAATGTCTAAATCCATAGGTTTTATCTTCTCAATATCAATACCTACCGGCTCATCGGATACAGCACATACCACCCATGCATAAGAATGAGATATGTTGAAATGCACTCCTGTATAATTCTTTAAAAAGGGTTTGCCGTATTCGTTTTTGTCAAAATTGATACAGCTGTTGGGAACTTTTAATTTCCGGCACAATACATTACGAATCAGCAAATCTGCAAGTAGTGCCCTTTGGGCATCTTCATACCTTAGAAACCTTCCGATTCTATCTTTTTTTTCTGCGTCAACAAATTCCAGCAGCTCGTTAAATCTGGTCTTTTCCATGTCTTCAGTCAAACTAAGTCCATAAACTTCCATAATCCCTTGTTCCTTCTATAATTAATTTAGAAATTCCTGTAATTATTCTATGATTAACTCTTGCCCTGTTTTAACTGCTTCAGCCCGAATTCTATCACTACAATGATATTACTGTCAAGCTGCGCTCTTAAGGCTAATGGTTATTTGACATAATCCCAAAAGACATAAAAAAATATTACCTCAAATTTGTAATTATTAAGTGACAACCTAATGTCAGAAGTGGTAAAATATATCTTGAGATATATTTTACCACTTACCGTCATTTCTCACAGATGATAAGAACAGACAACTTTAAGCCCTTAAATATCAGAAATCGAAACGTCAGTGTTTTTTAAACGCTGAAAATTTCAATTAAAAGTTGTTTATGTATAAGTGGGCAAGAAGTTTTATAGAGACTTAATCAGGGGAGTTGCAGCAAACAAATTAGTATTGATATGGTTTTTTTACTCAAAATAGTGTTAATAC
>JAEZNF010000001.1 GCA_023441845.1 Bacillota bacterium
GTTATATCGTAGGATATAATGATATAGCGGCAAAATATCCGCATCATAGAGCGGCATCAGGTCTGTCCAAATGTGAAGATACCGGCCCGCACAAATATGTACTCTACGGTGCTTTGGTTGGTGGTCCGGGTGCCGATGATCAACATATCGACGTTACATCGGACTGGGTATACAATGAGGTAACAATAGACTACAATGCTGCATTTGTTGGAGCATGTGCAGGCCTTTACAGATACTTTGGAGATTCTTCAATGAAAGTTACCCCGGACTTTCCGCCTAAAGTTAATATAGAAGATCCTGGAAGCAATCCTGGTGGAAATGCATACTGGGTAGAAGCGTTTGGGGTTGATATAGCGCAGTCCGACGGACCAAAAGCTACTGAAGTAACTCTCTATGTATGTTCTGATGTGAAAAAACCTTCAAAGAAGATTTCCGTAAGATACTATTTTGATTCTACAGGAATGACATCTCTTGATCCAAATAGTATTGAAATGAGGCAGTTATATGATCAGACAGCCGCAGAAACGGATTATGCAGCGGAGATTTCAGGCCCGCACCATTTTAGAGACAAAATTTACTATGTTGAAATAAAATGGCCTGATTTTGTTATTGCTAACTCCAACAAAAAATACCAGTTTGCATTAGGAACATATGCATGGCAAAATTATTGGAATCCTGATGATGACTGGAGTCATGATGGTTTAAGTATTGAAAAGGACAATTGGACGGGTAAACCTGTAAAGACAGACAAAATCTGCGTTTATGATGACGGTGTTCTTGTAGGCGGTATTGATCCTGATGGAAATACACCTGCAGTGCCAACAAAAGCTCCTACAAATACACCTAATCCTACTACGGTATCTCCTATAAATACGCCTAAGCCTTCTAGTTCATCTACTCCAACATTTAAAACATCTATGCTGGATGTTAATGGTGATGGAGCAATAAACATGACTGATGTAATGAAGGTTGCAGCGAAATTTAATACTACCCGCTCAAACCCCAAATATGATGCCAACTATGACTTTAATAATGATGGAGCAATAAACATGAAGGATATAATGATAATTGCAGCAAAATTTAATACGCAGGTATAACCATAATATTTACAAAAGCACAAGATAAGTCAGTTGATGAATTGCTGCCTTATCTTGTGCTTTTTTTAGTAGGGCCGTTTCACGAAGGAAAATCAGGAAAAAGGCGAGTGGGCCTCAATGGCTACAAGCTTTTTTCTTTTTAAGTCACTAACATATTAAATAGCATTTGCAGAATAATTGCAGTTGAGAGAAAAATAGCCCAGGAGTAATACACGTATTTAAATCTTGTTACTAATACCTTTTGATAGGGTACTCGAAATCCGGTAAATTTATCATATACCGGGAATATGGAATATAGCACGATAACCACAAACACAATAAATGTTAATAAACATAAAGCTAATACAAGAGGAAATATGCTGTATGATATGCCATGTGATTGACATACGGAAGCAGCTGTGATATTCGCCAATGTGACAAGTTCATTTGCGTTTAATCCACAGCCGGAACCGCCGGGAGACTGCCAGTTAATAAGGTATATCAACCCAGGTGTGTTGGTTGGATTTAATCCACAGCCGGAGCCGCCAGGGGATAGGCTTGTACTTTTCAAATCAATAGCAGTTAGATAGTAGAAAGAGGCTGCAACCGGTACCTAATCATATAAAAACAGGCGGACCTGCACAATAAGTAAAAAGTGCGAGGCCGCCTTGTTTTTTGAGATTACTGGCTTTAAATTATACTTCGAATTTCAATCTGAGCCTCTTATTTATCCACTTTGCTTACTTTGCGGAGCCTGCCTTTTATAGGCATGTTTTGCAGCTTTTGAAAAGCCAATTCGCCTTTACTGTTTAATATCTCTACAAATGTAGATACATCAGCTATATTTATGATTCCTATATCTGCTGCTGTCATGCCTTCAATATTGCACAATGTACCTACGATGTCTACCGGTCGCATTTTGGTTTTCTTACCTGCATTAATATGTAATTTCATAATTTCCTTACTTAGCTCAGCGCCTTTTGCTTCTTTTATTTCCGGTGAGGAATTTATTTTTTTTAAAAATTCTTGTCTTACGCTGTCTACAGCATCTTTTTCCGGCCTATCTTTCAAAAGTATCTCTTTGCCGATAAACCTGTGTATTTCTTCTAAAAAATTGTTTTCGGTTTGTGTAACAAAAGTAATTGCTCTGCCTTCCCTGTCCCTGCGTCCGGTTCTGCCTATTCTGTGAACATAGCTTTCTCTGTCTTTAGGTATGTCATAATTGATGACAAGCGAAATATTGTCTATATCTATTCCTCTGGCTGCAACATCCGTGGCTATAAGATACCTGAAATATCCCTGCTTGAAATCATTCATTACTCTTGATCTATCATGTTGTTCCATTCCGCCATGAAGTTTTTCACAAGGGTATTTAAGATTTATCAGTTCGCTGTATAACACATCCGCCATCTGCTTTGTATTGCAAAATATAATACAGCTATCCGGGTTTTCTATAATTGTTATATCTTTTAATAGTTTTAGCTTATCTCTCTGGTCTACGTTATATCTTTCCTGGCTTATTCTGTCTATAGCGGAATTCTGCTCTTCTATTTCAATACGCATGGGTTCTTTCATGTACTTGTTGCACAAAACTTCTATATCTTGGGGCATTGTAGCAGATAGCAGAAGGGTCACACGTTCTTTCGGCAAACTGTTTATAATGGCCTCCAATTGTTCTATGAATCCCATGTTGAGCATTTCATCAGCTTCATCAATTACAAGGTATTTTATATTTGATGTATCGAATGTCCCTCTTTCGATATGGTCCATTATACGGCCCGGTGTGCCTACAACAACATGTGTCTTTTGCTTGAGCTCCTTTTCCTGCTTATAGAAAGGTGACTTTCCGTAAATTGCAGACACTTTGAGCCTTTTGAATCTTCCTATATTGAAAACCTCTTCGTTAACCTGAACAGCCAGTTCCCTGGTCGGTGTGATTACTAATGCCTGAGGCTTATTTTCTGCCCAATCCACCAATTCGCATATTGGAATGGCAAACGATGCAGTCTTTCCGCTTCCGGTTTGAGACTTTACGATAATATCCTTTTGTTCAAATACTGCAGGTATAACTTGCTCCTGCACTTTTGTTGGACTTTTATAATTCAACATGCCAACTGCTTTTAAC
>JAEZNF010000040.1 GCA_023441845.1 Bacillota bacterium
CGGTAGTAGAAGGTGAGAAAGATGTTTTAAAAGCCCTTGATGAGTTAAAAGCCGCCGGAGTTAACGCGCTGATTGTCTACCTCGGCAACTTCGGTCCTGAGGGACCTGAAACATTGCTGGCTAAGAAGTTTGGCGGGCCTTCAATGTTTATTGCCGCTGCGGAAGAAACCGAAAGCAATCTCATAAACGGCAGGGGTGATGCTTATTGCGGAATGCTTAACGCATCGTACAGTCTGGCATTAAGAAAATTGAATCCCTACATACCTGAATACCCTGTTGGGACACCTGATGAAGTTGCAGGCATGATAGGTGATTTTGAAAATATTGCAAGAGTAATACTTGGTATCTCGAAGCTTAAAATATTCAGTTTTGGTCCGAGACCCCAGGATTTTCTGGCCTGCAATGCTCCCATAAAGCCGCTTTATGATCTGGGAATTGAAATAATGGAAAATTCGGAACTGGACCTTTTTGAATCTTTTAACAATCATAAGGATGACCCGAGAATTCCTTCCGTAGTAAAAGAAATGGAAGAAGAGCTGGGTGAAGGAAACGGATATCCGGGAATCCTGCCCAAGCTGGCACAATACGAGCTTACTTTGTTGGACTGGGCAGAAAATAACAAAGGAGCTTCAGAGTATGTTGCTTTTGCAAACAAATGCTGGCCTGCATTTCAGACACAGTTCGGATTTGTTCCTTGTTATGTGAATTCAAGACTTGCGGCAAGAGGCATACCCGTAGCGTGCGAAACGGACATATATGGGGCTTTAAGCGAATACATAATTACCAGCGCTACAGAAATTCCGGCAACTCTTCTGGATATCAATAATTCCGTTCCATCTGACATGTATGAAAATAATAAGGAAAAATTCGATGGGTATAGGTTAAGTGACCTGTTTATGGGTTTTCACTGCGGTAATACGCCGTCATGCTGTATGAAAAGCTTTTCAATGAAGTATCAGCTTATTATGCACAGACTTTTAGAGCCCGATAAGGAACCTGATATATCAAGAGGAACTTTAGAAGGAGCAATCAGACCGGGTGAAATAACATTTTTCAGACTTCAGGGAACCGCTGACTGCAGCTTGAAAAGCTATATTGCCGAAGGTGAAATCATTGATGTGGATCCCAAGTCATTTGGAGGTATTGGAATTTTTGCAATAAAAGAGATGGCAAGGTTCTACAGGCATGTATTGATAGCAAAGAGATATCCCCATCACGGCGGAGTGGCTTTCAGGCACACAGGAAAGGTATTGTATGCTGCAATGAAAATCCTCGGAATAGAAGATGTTGCATTTAATCAGCCGGCATCAATGCTTTATAAGGATGAAAATCCATTTAAATAAAATTATTTTAAAATGGGGGTCTTAGGGTATGAGCGAAAAATATACAATCGGGGTTGATTTTGGAACGCTTTCAGGACGTGCAGTCCTTGTAAATGTAGAAACAGGAGAAGAAATATCTTCTGCCGTAAAAGAATACAAACATGCGGTAATATCGGAATATCTGCCTGACGGGATTACCAGACTGGGGCCCGATTGGGCGCTGCAACATCCGGGTGATTGGATTGAAGTATTTGAAGAAACAATACCGAAGGTTTTGGAGGAATCAGGTGTAAGTCCTGAGGATGTTATTGGTGTGGGAGTTGATTTTACTGCCTGTACTGTTTTACCAACCGACAGAATGGGAGTACCTCTTTGTTTCAAGGAAGAATTCAAGTCGAATCCGCATTCCTGGCCAAAGTTATGGAAGCATCATGCAGCGCAGGATGAGGCCAACAGGATTAATGATATTGCCAAAGAAAGAGGAGAAAAGTTTGTTGACAGGTATGGAGGCAAACAGTCTTCAGAGTGGGAAGTGGCAAAAATCTGGCAAGTCTTGAATGAAGCTCCGGAAATATATGAGGTGGCAGACAGGTGGATTGAAGGTACCGATTGGGTGACATGGCAGCTTACCGGTTATGAAAAAAGACAGATATGTACCGCCGGCTATAAGGGGATATGGCATAAACGGGACGGTTATCCGTCAAAAGAATTTTTTAGGGCTCTAGACCCAAGGCTTGAAAATTATGTAGAGGAAAAGCTTTCGGCGGATTTACTTCCCCTTGGTTCAAAGGCGGGTGAAATTTCCGAATCGGCAGCTCTTCTTACAGGTCTTAAAAAGGGCACTGCAGTATGCGTGGGAAACGTTGATGCTCATGTGTCCATGCCTGCTGTCGGGATAACCGAGCCGGGGAAAATGCTTATGATTGTCGGAACATCAACCTGTGATATCCTTCTTGGCACCGAAGAAAAAAATGTTCCGGGAATGTGCGGAGTGGTTGAAGACGGCGCAATGCCGGGCTTCTTTGCCTATGAGTCAGGCCAGTCCTGTGTAGGAGACCATTTTGACTGGTTTGTAAAAAATTGCGTGCCTGCCGGTTACGTTGAAGAAGCACGTAATAAAGGAATCAACCTGCACAGGCTTTTAAGGGAAAAGGCTTCAGCCCTTAATGTTGGGGAAAGCGGCCTTGTGGCATTGGACTGGTGGAACGGAAACAGGTCTATACTTGTTGATGCGGACCTTACCGGACTTATAGTAGGATGTACACTCCATACAAAGCCTGAGGAGATATACAGGGCACTTATTGAAGCTACTGCATATGGAAAGAGAATAATAATAGAAGCATTCCGCAATAGCGGTGTACCGGTAAACGAGCTTTATGCCTGCGGAGGAATTGCTTCAAAGGATGACTTCATGATGCAGATATATGCCGACGTTACCAATATGGAGATCCGAATCGGCGCTTCTTCCCAGACTCCGGCCCTTGGCGCTGCAATGTTTGCCGCTGTTGCTGCCGGAAAGGAAAGAGGCGGCTATGATAGTATTTTTGAGGCGGCAAAAGTTATGGGTAAAGTCAAGGACAAATATTTTAAACCTATTCCTGAAAATGTTGAAGCATATAATAAGCTTTATTCCCAGTATAAAATCCTTCACGATTACTTCGGAACAGATTCCAATCTAATGAAGGATCTGAAGAAGATCAAGGCGGAAGCTTCAACAAATTAGATTTTGACGGGCATACATATAAAGATAAACGACTTTATAATTGACATTTTTAAGTATCCAAAAAGAGTTAAGGCTTTGCTGTTTTTCGCTGCTTAATATTTAAACTTGAAGTTGTTTATCTTTATACTATGAAAAAATGTACATTTAAAAAGTTAAAATAAAAAAGAGGTGGTAATGTTGGAAAAATTAAAACAGGCCGTTCTGGAAGCCAATCTTGAACTTCCCCAAAAAGGCCTTGTAACTTATACATGGGGTAATGCAAGCGGTTTTGACAGGGACAAAAAACTTGTTGTAATTAAACCGAGCGGCATACCCTACGAACAGTTAAAATTGGAACATCTTGTAGTATTGAACCTTGACGGCGAAAGGGTTGAAGGAAGCCTAAATCCTTCGTCAGATACCGAAACCCACCTGGTGATATACAGGAATCACCCTGAGATAGGAGGGATTGTGCACACTCATTCAAGATGGGCTACAATATGGGCACAGG